>CAMJDE010000039.1 GCA_946404295.1 uncultured Clostridia bacterium
GATCCTCGAGCGATTCGGCGGCGGTCTTATCAAAGTTGACCGAAACCGAGAAAGTCTCGGGCGTGGCGCCGGCAGGCGCGTCGTAGGAGAGCAGGATGACGCTGTGATCCATCGTATCGGGGGCGTCGCGGAACTCGGTCTGGAACGACGTGACGACGTCGTTGCCCGTGCCGCTGATCGCGCTGGCGAGTTCTTCACCGCCGTTCGCCGCGATGTCGAGGTAGATCAGGTAGGCGCCGGTCTTGCCCGAAACCGAACCGAGGCAGTACTCGCCCGCGTTACAGGGGATCTCGAAGAAGTAGATGCGCGCGTTGTCTTTATCCAGTTCCGTGGGAGCGGTGATCCAACTGGTGCGGAAGACGGGGGTGTTCGAGTAGCCGTCGGCGAGCGCGTTCGCACCCGTATAGGTGCCGTCCACGTTCGAGTAGGTGTTGTCCGTAAACTTGTAGACGTAGTTTGCCGAATCGCCGCTCGTCGCGTGCTTGTAGATCTCCGAGATCTCTTTGATATACTTGATGTCGTTGACCTTCTTGGTCCCGGCAAGCACCGCGGGATCGTCCGCCTTATAGCGGTAGACCTGATGCAGCGAGAAGAACGCGTTGTTTCCGGTGAAATACTCCCCGGCGAAGAAACTGATCGATCCGCGCTCGATGACGTTAAAGTCGATGCTGTCCTCGGGGAACTCGTAATCGGTATATTCCGTTCCGAAAACGTGCGCCTTCGGCGCCGTGACGATGTGATCCTCCGAGATCTCGGCGTTCATAAAGTGCAGACCGTAGACGTTGGACGAACCCGCAAGCGTTTGCGACAACTGGAGTGCCGCCTGTTTGTAGGCGTCGGTCTTCTGCACGTCGGTCAGGGCGTGGTTGCCGTTGGCGTCCACGGTGTAGACCGTGCCCAGCGTGCCGCGCGTGACCGTCAGGTTTTGGCTGTTCGCGGTCGCGACCCACGCGCCGCCCGTGTACTTGATGTAGTTGTTGTTGTACGCGAGCCGGTTGTTGTTGGAAAACGTCCAGTCGACGCCCTCGGTCTCGGAGAGTTTCAGACCGTTGTCGTAGGTCAGCCAGTACTTGGTCTTGCCGACCGTGGTGAAGAGTTTGTTGCCCGAATACTGCCAGAAGTTCGCCTCGTCGGCGTTGGTCGTATTGGCGATCGAATAGGTTTCGGTCTCGTCGTCCTTTTCAAGATACAGATAGTTGTTGCCGTTCCGGATCTTGGTGACCGTCAGCCCCGAGGTGGACCAGGAACCGTTGATGTTGGAAATGGCGTACTCCGACACACGGATATCGCCGACTTTGGTACCGCCGGCATTCGCATCGTAGAAATTGCCGCCCGAGATGATATAGCCGGTATTCTTCTGCGACGCTTTCAAAAGGTCGTTCGCGTCGTAGTCTGCCTCGCCCGACTGCGCAACGCGGATCGGGAAGTAGGTCGGATAGCCGCTCTTGACGTTGCTTTCAACCGTTTTCTCGATATGCTGCCGACGCTTGGCGGTATAATCGATCGTGACACGGTCCGCCGCGGTCGAGGTGTGGGTGATATTTTCCGAAACGTTCGCGAAGTTCTGCGTCGTCCCGTTCGCCGCCGCCGTAAAGGTGGCGTTGTTCAGAGCGTTCGTCGGCGTAAAGGTCGTCGTCGCGGTGATCGATCCCGCCTGCTCGTTGGTCTCGTAAATCGCGCCGTTGAAAGTCAGCGTTGCCGCCGTAAAGGTGACCGCAGTACGGGTGATCCGGTCGTTGTCGTTTCTGCTTCCGCGTCTGGTCCAGCCGTTGTTGTACCGGAGATAGTTGGAAGTGTTATACCTGATATAATAGTATATTGTGGAACTAAACCAGCCGGAAGAATATGCGTAATACTGAAGAGTTTGGCTGTTCCCCAACCCCAATGAATTGTTCAGAGTCATATATCTGACATTACCGTTGACCAGCGTTGAAATCGTCGTGTTGGTAGAATTACCACCGGACGGCGTGGCATCGTTGGAGAATTCCCACAGAACGGCATCGTTTCGATCAGTTGGAGCACTATAGGTTGATTCGTTCAGACTCAAATAGTAACCACCGGTGGATTGGACCGTGTAATACGTCTTGTTGGTATTGACCATCTTGAACGTATTATTATGAAGCGAAAGACTGTAAGTCGCGCCATTCAGCGTGCAGGTCAGATGGTTGCCCGAGTAGGTGAACGCGGTCGCGTTGTTCTCGTTGTTCGTTACCGTCAGGTTGGTCGATCCGTACTTGTTGTTCTGCTCGTTTACGGCTTGCAGATAATACTTGACGCTCGCGATTTCGGTGTAAAGCCGTCCGGTCGACGCGTTGAAATACCACTGCGTCGCCGAGCCGGCGGTCGTCCCGGTCGAGACCGTCGTCGTCGTCGCGTTCAGGAAATAGTTGCCCGAGTTTGCCTTGATAGTGGACGCGTTCTGATAACTCTGACTGACCGTCCAACCGTTGTTGTAGACGACGTAATAGGTCGACCCGGAAGTAAACGTGAGCCGCTTGTTCGTCCCGTCGTAGGTGAACGCCGTGCCGTTGCCCTCTGTCGCCGTGACCGAGAGCGCCGTGGTGGTGGCGCGCAGATAGTACGCCGTCCCGGTCTCGTTCAGCGTAAAGAGTTTGTTTCCGTCGGCAAACCAGCGGGAAGCAGAAGCCGCGGTCGTCGTATTGGTGACGCCGGTGGTGCCGTTCCGGTTCAGGTAGTTGGTCCCGTCGGTGATCAGGACGTAGGAGAGTTCGGGATAGCACTTCCAGCCCGCGTCGTAGACGAGATACCAGCCGCGCGCGTCGGTCACGGTATTGTTGCCGTTCCGGGTCCAGACGGTGGTACCGCTGTTCGAGAGCGAAACCGTCGCGCCGCTCGCAGTCAGGTAGCGGCGGGCGCCCGAATAGAAGGTGTAGATATGCCCGCTCGCGTCGATGAACCACTCGGAACCGTCCTCGGCGCCCGTTCCGTCAACGGCGGTCGTCGACGTGGCGCGCAGGTAGTTGCCGCTCTGCGCGATCAGGTAATAGCTCGCTCCCGGCAGGACCCTCCACTCTCCGTCGCGGATATAAAGGTACCAGGTCTCGCCGTTGGCGGTATAGGACATCGCCCCGCCGCCCTGCGTATAGGTCCAGTCGGTGCCGTTCGCGCGGTTGGTATTGAGCGAGAGCGTCCCTGACCCGTCGCTCGAACCGACGAGATAGTAGAGCGTGCCGTTTACGACGGTATAGAGTTTGTTCCCGTCGATCCCCCAGTTGGCGGCGCCCGCCTGATTGGTCAGGGTGACGTTCGACCCGCTGGCGCCGAAGTAGCTGTTGCCGCTGCGGATCGTATAGGACGAAAGCGAGGGGTAAAGATCCCACGCCCCATTGAGATACCTGAGATACCAGGTGCGGTCGTTTCCGTCGGTATAGGAGAGGGTGTTCGCCCCTTTCACCCACGTGATCGAGGGCGTCGAGGTCGTGAGCGAGAGCGACGCGCCCGAAGCGGTGAGATAGTAGAGCGTGTTGTTGTAGAAGGTCACGACCTTCCCGTCGTCAAACAGAAAGTGAAGCGCGTTCGCCGCGTTGGAAGAGGTGAACGCCGACCCGTTGTAACCAAGGTAGTTCGTGTTGTTCGCAATCGTAAAGCCCTCGACGAACGGCACGCCGTGCCAATCATTGTTATAGGCGAGGTACCAGGTGCGCCCGCCCGAGGTATAGGTGAAGGTATTGCCGTTCTGCGTCCAGGTCGTCGCCGATCCCGCGTTGGTGCCGAGCGAGAGGGCGCCCCCCGAAGCGTTCAGGTAATAGATCGTCTTGTTGATAAACGTCATCAACTTGCCGTCTTCAAAATGCCAGTCGGCGTGGTTGCCCGCCGTTCCCGCGAGGTTGGTATTGCTGTTCGATTGTCCGAGATAATTCGCGCCGTTGGAGATCGAAAACGCGGAATCGAAGGGATAACCCCCCCACGTTCCGTTCGCAAGCGAGAGGTACCAGGTGCGCCCGCCCGACTGATAGGTGAGCGTCCCCTCGTGGTTGGCGTCCTCGTTCTTGGTCCAGACGGTGGTCGCGGACGTGGAGACCGAGAGCGTCCCGTTTGCCGAGGCGTTCAGGTAATACGTATTGAACCGGGTGCTCTCCTCAAGCAGAGCGTTCAGGTGCCCCGCGCCGTCAAGCTGCCAGATCGTGGCGGCGTCGGCGTCGTTGCCGACCGAGAGACCGGACGTGGTCGCGTTGAGATACGACCCGTCGATCGAGATCAGAAGACCGTCCTCGTCAAACTCGTTTTTCAGCGTGTAGGTCGTAACGGTTTTCTTATCATTCAGGACGTTCTCGCCGTAGAGATAGATCGCTGCCCATCCGGATGCGCTTCGGTTGAACATATAGTACGAGCCGTCGTAGACACCCGTGTGGTGGTAAATCGTACTTCCGCCGTAGGATGACGTGGTGGCGTTGGCGTTGGCGTAGGTCGTGTTGCGGATCTCGGTCGTCCCCGCGACCTCGTCGACCCATACCTCTTCGGCGGTGACCGTTCTGACGGTGGTCGCCGGATTTCCGATCATCCCGTCCAGCCGTGAGAAAATGCTGTTCATATTGATCGAACCGCCGAAGCCGGCGTTGTCGCCGCCGCCGCGCAGCGTCGCGACCTCGGAACCGAGCGAATCGACAAGCGTTCCGTCCGCCTTCTCGACGCAGCCGAAGAAGCCGTAGCCCGAGCGCGCGGCGTCGCCGCCGATGACGTGGCAGTCGTTCAGATAGACGTTCTGCACGATCGAACTGGTCTTGATATGTCCGGCAAGAAACCCGACGTACGACAGGTCGGGGGTTCCGTCCTTGTCCTCGTCGTGGTGGGTCGCGTCGTGCGTATCGTCCTCGGTCGTCGACGTCGGGTCAAGACCCGAAAGATCGATCGTCACGCCGTCAAAATAAGTATTCTTGACGGTCGCCCCCTCGTCGACGTAGCCGAAGATCCCGACGTCGCTCGTCGCGAGCGTATCGTTCCCGATCGTCTCGGAACCCGTAACGTGCAGGTTCGCGACGGTCAGTCCCTTGCCGTCGAAGGTCCCGAGAAACGGAACGTCGGAGGTCCCGATGGGAAGCAGGGCGCCGCCCATACCTTCTTCATCGGAATAATAATTCATATTCAGGACGCTCGAGTACTGCCCCGGCACGATCTTTCCGTCGTCGCCGTAGCGGTAGAAATAGTAGTTCTCGTCGGGCTCCGCGTCGTCCTCGTCGTAGAGCAATTGATAGCCGAGTTGGAAATAGTACCCCTCGTCGGCAAACCCCTCGAGCCGCTGATACAGGTAGATCATATTGTAGAAATGCAGCGGACGGGTGATGACGAAGGGGTTTTCCTCCGAGCCGTCGCCGGTGTGGAAGTAACTGGTCAGAATACTGGCTTTGTCGACGGTCGATTTGATGACGTTGCTCCCCGCCAGCCACGCGAAGGTGACCGAGAAGACCGCGGCGGCAAGAACCACGAGCGCGATCAGGGCGAGCCATTTATTCTTTTTCGTCAGATTGATCACGGCTCCACCTCCCCGCTCTCGTGAGCGGAAAACGTAAACCGATTGAAGTCGCTCGTAATGTCGACCAGGTTGTTGGCCGTGCCGACCATCTCGGCGGTAACGCTCATATTGTTCTCTTCCATCCACGTATCGACGAGATCGTCGTCGTACCCGATCTCGATATAGACGTTCAGGTAGTCGGCGCCCTCGGGATAGTCGTAGTCGCTGACGGTAAAGGTAATGCTCCCGGTCTTGGCACCGTTCTCTCCCTCGAAGAAGGTGTGGGTCGTGACGACCGAGGCGTTGTTCGCGTCGCGCAGGAAGTTCAGCGCGGACTCGTAGACCGTCGCGGCGTCCATCTCGGAAATGTCCTGCAGACCGTCGATGACGGCGCACTTGAGGAAGACCACGTTGGAGAGGTAGTTCGCGATGACGGGATCGCCGCCGGTCGGCTCCCCGGTCTCGGGGTCGGTCGGATCGGCGTGGTAGTTAAAATCGTCGTAGTTCGTCTCGTCGGACAGGTTGAGCAGGGTCAGGGTAATGTCGAACGCGCCGCCGTCCTTTATGATATTGCCGAACACGGGCACGCGGTAGATCAGCGAGTTCATCGTGTTTCTTTCGACGAAAACGGTGTCGTACGCCGGCATCGTGACCGAGACGCCGACCGACTCTTTCACCATATTGTCCGATTCGTCGAAGATGTAGGCGGTAAAGGGGATCGAGGAAACGACGTCCTCGCGCATCTGCATCTCGGTCGCGCCCGAGACGGTGCGGACCTCGGAGAACCACCCGAGCGAGATCGACGAGGCGGTGATCACGAGGAGCAAAAGGATACAGGAAACGAGCGACCGTCTCATTTGGCGGCGCAGTTCAGCTTCCGGCAGTTTGCTTTTCATGGGCGGTAACTCCTTTCCTTTAATATTTCTATATGGGACTTTCGGTTCGGGTGCTTTCTTATTCCGGAACGTCCGCCTCGAACGAGATCTGCAGCAGGACGGCGGAGGCGTCGAGGTCGGCGGAACGAATGAACGTCTGATCCTCTGCGGCGAGCAGCGCGCCGTCGAAATAGCAGCGCAGAACATAGTGCAGGTAGCGGTCGCCCGCCGCCGCGGCGTTGTGCGGGATGATTCCGGTGGTGCTGTCGCTTCCGACGAGGTAGACGAACTCTTGTTCGGTCTCGGCGTCGTTCTCGACGGGGTCGAGCCCGGCGACGTTCAGCGTCCCGATCAGGTTGCTTTGCGCGACGCTGTTCCGGTAGAGGTCGACCGAGGTCGCCATCAGACTGCCGCTCTCGACGGGGTCGCCGTCGGACGTGGCGGAGAGCGAGACGGTCAGGGTCGCGCCGGAGAGCGGACCGCCGATCCTGGCGACGTAGACGTCGACGTCACGGTAGTAGGTGCGGGACGCGGAGTTGGTTGCGGGAAGATACTCGATCTCCTCGTTTCCGGTCCCGGTGTAGAAACCGATGAAGGACTCCTCGGAGACGGTTTTCAGCCCGGTCGGATAGGTCGTATAGTCGCCGTCGTGGGTCGCCGGAACGTATTCGGCGTCGTCGTCTCCGAAGTTGACCGAGAAGAGGGTGTCGCCGTTCGCCGCCGTCGCGGCGAGAACGTCCGCCTCGGTCTTGGTGATGATCAGATACCGGGTCTCGGTTTTGACCCCCATGCCCGAGCCGCTTACGTTCCGGTTGGAACTGAACCACCCGAGCGAGGGAAAGAACACCGCGGCGATAAGGACTCCGAACACGACGAGAAAGGATAAACAGAGAGGGATCGAAACGCGAATGACCTTCAGGGTCGATGCGTCGATCTTTTTCATCTCTTTCCCTCCTTCCCGTTTCGTTCGGTCGCGGCGCCCGATATAACAACAAAAGCCAGCCGCGTTGCCTCTGCAACTGGCTGACTCAATGAGTCCCTATAGTTTTGCGTCACCACTTTGCAGTGGCTTTGCCCTTAAGATAATATGTAGTTTTTCAGAAGTAAAACCAACTGGTCTTCCAAAATACCGAGACTATTTTATCCTTTTTTTTATAATCTGTCAAGTCCTTTTGCGAATTTTTTTATTTTTGTTCACATTTTTTTGTAAAACCGTCTCGAACCGCGCTCCCCCGAAGGGGGAAAAGCGCGGTCAGAGCGGCAATTCGCGCCCGTCGAGGGTCGCGCGGACGAGTTCTTCGCCGCGGTAGACGAGCGTCAGGGAAAAGAAGGGCGCGTCGAGGGCAAGCAGAGAAAGGAAGATCCGATCGCCTTCCCAGAGCGGAAGGGTCGGGACGCGGCTCTTTTCGACCCAAGAAAGGTCGCCTTCGTCGCACGCGCGAAGCGTCCCAGAGAACTCCGTACAAGTGAAAAGGTACATATCCTCGGTCGGATAACGGTCGGACTCAAAGGTGACGATCCCGCGCGCGATCGGGCGAAGAAGGGTCAAGCCGGTCTCCTCCCGCGTCTCGCGGATCGCGCACGCCTCGGGGGTCTCGCCCTCTTCGAACTTGCCGCCGACCCCGACCCACTTGCCCGCGTTCAAGTCGTCCTTCTTCCGGTTGCGGTAGAGCATCAGGTACTTGCCGTCGCGCTCGATATAGACGAGCGAGGTCCGGATCGCGTCCGCCACGGGGTTCAGATCTCCTTGCCGTCGGGAGTGAAGAGCGGGAGTTTGCCGAGGACCGTGATGTCCTTGCGCTCGATCGCGTCGCCTTCTGCGAGCACCGCCATTCTGCCGGCGACGATCCCGCCCGATTCGGTGACGAGATGCTCGAGCGCCGAAAGCGAGGCGCCGGTGCTGATCACGTCGTCGACGATCAGGATCTTTTTGCCCTTCATCCACTCGACGTCGTATCCGTCGAGGAAGAGCGTCTGCTGCGCCTCGGTGGTGATCGACTTGACGTCGAAACGCTTGACGTTCCGCATATAGAGTTTCGGCATCTTGCGGGCGAGGATATAGCGATTCCGACCGAGCAGGCGGGTCATCTCGTAGACGAGCGGGATCCCCTTCGACTCGGCGGTGATGATCGCGTCGTGTTCGGGCGCCAGTTTGACCAGCGCGGCGGCGCTCGCCTCGGTCAATTCGACGTCGCCGAACATCACGAAAGCGCCGATCGAGAGTTTGTCGTTCAGGGGGCAGATCGGCAGGTCGCGCTCAATCCCCGCCACCTTCAGCCGGTAATAGAGTTGTTTGTCAGCCATGTTCGTTTCTCCTTGCGTTTTATGTCGTTATTTAGTCTTTTTCGGTGGGTTCGGGAAGCGATCCGTCCGTCGGCTTCCCCGTTCCGTCCCCGTCGAAGGTGAGGGTGGAGAGTCCGACGACCTGATCCACGGGTAGCGAAAACGCGATGCCCTGACCGGGGGTTTTCAGCCCGACGGCGCGATAAAGGGCGTGCAGGATCTGATCGGTCAGATCGTGAGGAACGAGGATCAGGACCAGTTCCTTGTCGGGCGTGATGCTGATGCCGAAGAAGCGTTCGGCTTCCCGGCTCGCCGTGCCGCGCCCGTGGATCACCGTCCCGCCGCGCGCGCCGAACTCCCGCGCCGCGTCCATCACGGCGTCCGAAAATCCGGTGTTCACGATGCAGACGATGCACTCGTGCGAGAAGGTCATACGTTCGTCCCCCTTTCGTTTTTGCGCGCGGGCTCGATCTGCCCCTCGCGGTAATCGGATAAGAACTGATAGATCGCGACCCCGACGGCGCCCGACAGCGGGACCGACCAGGCGATCCCCTTGCCGCCGCGGACGGTGTCGAACTTTTCCTCCAGCGTCTCGAAGATCGACTGGGCGAGGTCGTCGCGGATCACGCTGACGATCACGGCGCGCGCCGCGTCGTCGAGCCCGAGCAGCCGGAGCGTCTCGGTCTTTGCCGTTCCCTCGCCGGGCAGGAGGATCTGGAGGTTGACTTTGAACTGACCGATCAGGTCGGAAAAGAACTCCGCCTTCTTGCGGTCGACGACGGTGAAGAGCAATTTGAGTTTTTTCGGGGCGGTCAGCGTCCCGGACTTCTTTTTCTTTACGGGGCGGTCGGAGCGCCGCCTTTTTTCCTGTTCGTTCACGGCGACCTCCTTACGTAAACCGGATGACGACCTCGTCGTCGGCGTCGAGGATGCGGCGCATCGAACTGCGGTCGCGGATCTTGCCCGCCAAGATAGCGCGGAAACCGAGCAGTTGGATCGTGATCAGCGGGGTCATGGCGACCATCGCGACGACCCCGAAGGCGTCCGACAGGATCCTGCCCTCTCCCTGCAGAACGGTGCAGGCGCCGACGGCGAACGGGAGAATGAAGGTCGAGGTCAGGGGCCCCGACGCGACGCCGCCCGAGTCGAAGGCGATCGCGGTGTAGAGTTTCGGGACGAAGAAGGAGAGCCCGAGCGAGAGCAGGTAGCCCGGAATCAGGTAGCAGAGGACGCTGAACCCGAGCCAGACGCGGAGCATCGAGAGCCCGATCGAGATCCCGACGCCGCAGGAAAGGGCGATCATCATCGACTTTTTCTCGACGGTGCCGCCCGTCACCTGCTCGACCTGACGGTTCAGAACCAGAACAGCCGGCTCGGCGAGCACGACCACCGCCCCGAGCAGGAAGGAAAAGACGAGGAGCAGCGCGGGACTGTCCGCCATTCCCCGCCCGAGCGCGAACCCGACCGGCATAAAGCCGACCGTCGCGGCGGAGAGGAAGAGGACCAGCCCGGCGAAGGTGTAGGCGATCCCGACCGCGATGCGGATCAGCGTCTTTTTCGGCAGGCGGAGAAAGATGCGGTCGAGGATCACGAAGAAGAGAACGATCAGACACACGGCGATCCCGACGTCACGCGCCGTCGTCAGCAGGACGCGGAGCGTCCCCGCGCCGAGTTTGCTCTCCATCGAATAGTCGGGGAGCGAGTAGGCGATGCCGCCGCGCGCGCCGATCCCGAGCGCCGCCACGACGATCATGGGACCGACCGACGAGAGCGCGATCATCCCGAAACTGTTTTCGTTTGCGTGCTTGCCGCCCAGCGTTCCGGCGATCCCGACGCCGAGCGCCATCAGAAACGGCACCGTGACGGGGCCCGTCGTGACCCCGCCCGCGTCGAACGCGAGCGCGAGGTAGTCGGCGTCGCCGTAGACGAGCACGAGCGAGGTCAGCATAAAGAGCGCGAGGTAGGAATAGAAGAGCAGGTTCGACAGATTGACGCGAAAGATCATCCGGAGCACCGAGAGCAGAAGAAAGATCCCGACGCCGACCCCGACCGTAAAGACCAGAAGTTTGTCCGAGACCACCTCGCTGACCTGCGAGGCGAGCACCGAAAGATCGGGTTCCGCGACCGTGATGCAGAGCCCCATCACGAAGGCGGCGGAGAGCAGAAGCGGCAGGTTCCGCGACCGGGTCAGCCCCGAGCCGATCCGCTCGCCCATCGGCGACATCGCCATCTCGGCGCCCATACCGAACAGTCCGATCCCCGCGACCATCACGGCGGCGGAGACGAGAAAGACGGTCACCTCGGTCGCGGAAAGCGAAACGAAGGGAGTGAAACTCAGGATCAGGACGATCAGGGCGACGGGGAAAACCGAGATCAGCGATTCGCGCAGCTTGCGCAGCAGAACCCCAATCAAGTCCGCACCCCCTCTCCCGGACGCACCCGTCCGCGTTCATACAGAATTATTATAGCATAGCGCGCGCGGGATTGCAACCGGAACCCGACGCTTTTTTC
>CAMJDE010000040.1 GCA_946404295.1 uncultured Clostridia bacterium
ACAGCACGCGCGCGGCGGCGAGCTGCACGTCGCGGAACCGCGTCCATTCGTGACGGTAAATATATTCCTTGATAAACTCGGGAAATCTCCCGAAGAGCCGATCCGCCTCGGTCAAGCCGGACACCTCGCTTTCCTTTTGCTGTGGGTCAGAGATCGATATCGAATACCGACACCGGCGCGCGCGGCGCGTCGTTCTTGTCGGCGGGGCTGCCTCCGATCAGCGGCGCGCCCGAGGCGGGTTCGTCCTCCTCCGGGTAGACCGCGCCGTCGGCGGGGGCCAACAGGTTGTCAAAATCGGCGTCGGGATGGTCGCGCAAAATCGAGAGCAGCGTCAGATAGTCGCGGATGATCTCGCGCGGCGTCACCATCTCGTCCGCGCCCGCCCGTGCGAGCGTGACGCGCAGGAACCGCTCCATTCTTTCGGGATCGATCACGCCCGAGACCCCCTCTTTCTGTTCAAAGAGGATGGTCAGTCGGCGGATCAGGGCGAGCAGTTCGTTGTCCGAGAGCCGACGGAGCCGGATGACCGGCGCCGAGAGGTTCTGATACCCCGCGTCGGAGAACCGCCCGTCCTGCAGCCGCGAGCGGAGCGCCTCGTAACTGAAAAGCCCGCGTCGCGTGTCCTCGAGGAACTGGGGCGTTCCGCCGAAAACGACGGCGAGCGAACGCGCCCGTCCCTGCAGCGTATCGTTGAAGATCGAGAGCAGTTTTTCGTAGTTCGCTTCGCGCGAGATACGGTTCGGGATCTTGTAGAGATTGACACATTCGTCAATGAAAACGACCAGCCCTTTATAGCCGAGTTTGCGCGAAAGGATCGCCCAAAGTTTCAGGTAGTCGTACCAGTTGTCGTCGTCGATTACGCCCCCGACGCGAAACCCGAGCGCGGCGCGCGCCTCGGTCTTGCCGGCGAACTCGCCGCGCAGCCAACGGAGGCACGCCGAACGCTTTTCGCCGTCGTCCACGGCGGCGGCGCGGAAGTATTCGGCGATCACGCGGGCAAAATCGAACCCGCCGACGTAGCCCTCGATCTCGTCGAGCATACCCGAAACCGAGGAAACGACCGCCGAAACGAAGCCGGGATCCTCCGGGGTCAGGTTGCGTCCGAAGAGATCCGCCTGCAGAGCGGCGTAGTAGCGCGAGAGCAGGATCGGAAGCGCCCCGCCCTCGGGCGACGCCTTCGACGACAGGTTTTTCATCAGTTCGCGGTAGGTGGCGAGCCCCGCGTCGGAGCCGCCGCACAGCCGCCGTTCGGGAGAGAGGTCGGCGTCGGCGCACAGAAACCCCCGGTCGGTCGCGTAACCGCGGATCAGTTGGATCAGAAAACTCTTGCCGCTTCCGTACCGTCCGATTAAGAACCGGACGGCGGCGCCGCCCTCCTCGACCTCGTCGAGGTTCCCGAGCAGCGAGGCGATCTCCTCTTTCCGTCCGATCGCGATATAGGGCGCCCCGCTGCGCGGAACGACCCCCGCCGCAAGCGAGGACAAGAGGGTATTCAATATTCTTTTCGGGATCTTCATCTGCGTTCCGTCCATCGTAAGACCTCCTCGGTATAGTCGCCGATCACGGCGTAGCCGTCCTCTGACGGCTCGATCAGAATATCTCCGAAGCGTTCGGAGGCAAGTTCGTTGACACTCTCGACCATACGGTCAAGCGTTACGCCCGCGTCGGCAAGCGCGGCGGAAAGGGCGTTGCCGTCGCCCGCGACGAGCGCGGCAAGAAACGCCTTCTGCTCGAAAGACAGCCCGATGTCTTCCCCGTTCTCCCCGGCGGGTTCGGGGATCGCGGGCGTCGGCGCCGGCGCGGGGGTGGGTTCGGGTTCGGGCGCCTCATCCTCGGGGACGAGAAGCCGGGCGTTGTCCCACGACGCGCGTTCGATCTCGTCGGCGCCGGCAAACGAGATCGTCCGGTCGGCTGCGTCGTAGCGTTCTTCGTACGCGGGGCGCTCCCGCGTCTCCCGCTCGTGCTTCATCGTGAGGGAGAGCCGATCGAAGTAAGCGTCGATCGTCGCCTTCGCCGCGTCGTCGAGTTCCGAGACCGTCAGGCGGCTGCGGATCGAGAGCAGAGCGCGCAGACGGTTCTCGGCGTACTTGACCGCCCCCGTGACCTTGCGCCGGAGGGCGAGTGAACCCGAAAAGGAGCGGTATTCGACCGTGATCTCGTATTTGACCTCGTAGGAGCAGAGCGCGCCGAGAAAGGCGCGTCTCGACCGTTTGACGGTCGCGTCCCCCGTCGACTTTTCCTCCGAAAGAAAACGCTTTACGACGGGATAGAGCGCCGCCGGAATATGCTCGGCAAAGAGCGCGGCGTACTCTCCCTCGGCGTATTTGCCCGACCCGGCGGAATAGTCCGAGAGCGCCGAGAGCAGCGCGGCAAGCCCGCCGTCGTATTCCTCCGCCGCCTCTCCGAGATAGAACTCCTTGAAATCGGTGGCGTTCATCACGGTATCCATGATCGGTCGGAGTTCCGATATGGGACAAGCAAGCCGATGCACGAGGCAATAGTCGGCGATCCACCCGGCAAGCTGCATATTGAGACCCGGGAACGCCTCGCGGTAAAGCCGCCAGAGCGCGATCAGCCGTAACACCCCTTCGGCGGGGGGGATCGCGTCGGGCAGGTTGAGTACCTCGAAGATATAGAGCCGCAGATAACTCTCGTCGGTTTTGACGCGCTTTTTGCGTTTGACCGTCTCGCGGAACCAGAGATAATAGGACTTTTGCTGCGGGTCGAGATGCGCGTATTGCGGCATCGAGGAATAGAACGGCACGTAGTCGCAGGGACCGCCCGTGATGGTCGAGAAGAAGAGCGCGTCGCGTCGGAACTCCTCGTAGAAACGGTAGCCGCCCGTGATCCGCGTCACCGTCACCTTCGAGAGTAAGCGGTTGCGTTCGGGAACGTAGGATAAACTCTCGCGCTTCTGCGCGGGGAGTTCGGGGAAGGTCAGCGTGCCGTCAATCGGTTCGATTTGGTCCCCCGTCTCTGTGACGGCGGGTTTGACGTCAGAGAAGGAAACGGCGTGCGAAAAGGGAGCGAGCCCCTGCGTTTTCTTCTTCGGGATCAGGTCGGAAAGATCCCAAAAACGGTCTCTTTCGTCGGTCATACGCGCCCCTCCTTCCCTTTCCGTCTCCGTATCACTTTATTATAGCATATCGATCGTCGCTTGTCAATCAAAGGAAATCGGATTTTTCGGGATCAATGTTCCGTTTGACATTTTTTGTCGAATATGGTAGAATAGCGTCGTAAACCAACCGAAAGGAGAACGCCGTGCATCTGTTGGAAAAGCGACCGCTCGCCGCGGCGCTCTTCATCTTTTTCGCGGGATTTTTCCTGCTCTCGAACCTGTCGTTTCTTCCGCGCGCGATCCTCTTTCTGCTGTCGCTTCTCTCGGAAGGCGCGCTTCTGCTTTTGAAAAAGCGAAACCGCGTCTTTCTGTCCTCGCTTTTCCTGTTCGCCCTCGCGGCGGTCCTGCTGATCCTGTCGACCGATCTGCCCGACTACGCGATCGCGAAGCGGAAGGACGAACCCGCGACCTATTCCTTCCGCACGCTGTACGAGACCGACGAAGAAAACAACGTCTGGCTCGTCGGGTCGGTCTCGGACGGGAACGGGCGGCTCTTTTGCCGTCTTTCGGTCGATCTGCCGGACGATCTTCCGGTCAAGCCGGGCGACGTACTCTCGGGCGAGGGGACGGTCGTCCCGCTCTCGACCTACGCGCGGCGAGGGCTATACGGGAAAGGGTGCCGCGGGCGGCTGAAACTCTCGGATGAAGTCGCGGTCACGGGACGTCGGGCGAGTTTCCGCGCGCCGTTTCTCGGGCTTGCGTCGGCGGTCAGAGAGGCGCTGTCCTCCCGTGTGGAGGGCGAGGACGGCGGGCTTCTCGTCGCTGTTCTGCTCGGGGAGACCGAGGAACTGCCGACCGGGACCGAACTTCTGTTCCGGCGCGCCGGGGTCTCCCACGCCCTTGCCGTCAGCGGTATGCACCTCGTTTTTCTCTCTGCCGCTCTCGCGTTTCTGTTCCGTCGGCTCGGACTTCCCCGTCCCGCCGTCTCGGTTCTGACGGTACTGTTCGCCTTTTTCTACGCCGCCCTCGCCGGGTTCACCCCGTCGGTCGTTCGCGCCGCCCTGATGCTCGCCGTCTACCACGCGAGTTGGTTCGCAAAACGGCAGCCCGATTCGCTGACCTCTCTTGCCCTGTCGGGCGCGCTGATGCTGATTTGCGCGCCCTACCTGATCTATTCGGTCTCGTTTCTGCTCTCGTATCTGGCGACGCTCGGGATCCTGCTTGCGGCGCAGTTCACCCGGACGAAAACGAGGGCGCGCCGTCCGCTTCCCCTTCGGTTTGCCCGTCGGATCGGTACGTTTGCGCTGCTCACGCTCTTTGCCGTGCTGTTCACGCTCCCCGTGACGAGCGCGCTGTTCGGCGAACTGTCGCTGCTGTCGATCCCCGCAAACCTGCTGCTCTCGCTGCCGATCCAATTCCTGCTCTATCTTGCGGTCGCCGTGCTCGCTCTTCCGCTTCCCTTCGTCGGGCGATTTGCCGAGGGGTACTGTTCGCTGTTCCTCTCGGTTCTCCGCCGTGTCACGGCGTTACCGCTCGCTCCCCTGACCTTTTCTTCCAACGTCCTGACCTTCGCCTCTCTCTTGCCGATACTTGCCCTGCTTGCCGTCGCGTTTTTCAAACTGTCCAAACGGAACCGGGTCGTGATTGCAACGGTCGCGGGAACGCTGACGCTCGCCGCCTTCCTCGTTTTTGCCCTCCCCGTCCGAACCGACGGGCGCGTCGTCCTTCTCTCCGACGGTAAGGACGAAGATCTGATCGTCCTGCGCGAGGGGCGCCGCGCCGCCTGCGTCGATCTCGGCAACCCCGACGGGATCCTGTCGATGCTCGAAACCGAACTGAAAGCCGACCGGATCGCGGAGATCGACGAATACCTCTTCACCGCCTACGGCGACGGGACGACCGACCGTTTCCGCGCCCTGCTCTCCGAGGCCAATATCCGCCGGGTGCTACTCCCCTCGCCGAAGCCCTCCGAGCGAACGGAATACGACGCGCTCGTCTCGCTGCTCGAACTCCTGTCGATCGCGTACGAGCCGCTGCCCGAGGAGAGCGACCCGCTCGGGTTTCACCTGCGGATTCAGCGCTACGACCCGAGGGTCGGCAATTCGACCGTTCCCGTCGTCCTCGCGATCTCGGCGGGCGACGGGCGGCTTCTCTACGTCGGAGAGGAGGTCGCGATCGACGACGGCACGACCCTCCCCGCCGGGACGACCGACCTGTTCCTCGGCTGTCACGGCGAAACCCGCTACGTCTCGTTCACCCTCGGGCTTCCCGACTCGGTGCGGGCGGTGTTTACGGGGAGCGAGTTCTACACGACCTGTTCCTTCCCGGGCGGCTCTCCCGACCTCGTCAAGCAGATCGGCAAACGGTTCGTCCCCGCGGGATTTGCCCCCTGAAATATAAAGAAGCCCCCGATAGTTTTCGGGGGCTTCTTATTCGGTTGCCTGGATCAGACGATCCCCTGCGCCATCATGGCTTCGGCGACCTTCTCAAATCCGAAGATGTTTGCGCCGACGACGAAGTTATCGGGCTTGCCGTACTTCGCGGCGGTGGCGTCGATATTGTGGAAGATACCGACCATGATCGATTTCAGTTTCGCGTCGACCTCCTCGAACGACCAGAAGAGCCGCTGGCTCGACTGCGCCATTTCGAGCGCGCTGGTGGCGACGCCGCCCGCGTTTGCCGCCTTGCCGGGGGCAAAGAGGACGCCGTGCTCGATGAAGTACTCGGTCGCGTCGAGGGTGGTGGGCATATTCGCGCCCTCGCCGACGGCGAACACGCCGTTTGCGACCAGCGCCTTCGCGCTCTCGAGGTTCAGTTCGTTCTGCGTCGCGCAAGGAAGCGCGACGTCGCACTTGACGGTCCAGATGCCGGAGCAGCCCTCGTGATACTCGGAGCCCTTCACCCGCGCCGCGTATTCCTTGATGCGGGCGCGCTCGACCTCTTTGATCTGCTTCATCACGTCGAGGTTGATGCCGGCGGGATCGTAGACGTAGCCGTTGGAGTCGCACATCGCGACGACCTTCGCGCCGAGGGTGGTCGCCTTCTGCGCCGCGTAGATCGCGACGTTGCCGGCGCCCGAGACGACGACGGTCTTGCCCTTGATGGTCTTTCCGCGGCTCTTGAGCATTTCTTCGGTCAGGTAAACGAGACCGAAACCGGTCGCTTCTTTTCTGGCGAGCGAACCGCCGTAGGTCAGTCCGCGCCCGGTCAGCACGCCGACGTGCTCGTTGCGGATGCGCTTGTACTGTCCGAAGAGGAAGCCGATCTCACGGGCGCCGACGCCGATGTCCCCGGCGGGAACGTCGGTGTCCTGACCGATATGACGGTAGAGCTCGGTCATAAAGCTCTGGCAGAAACGCATGATCTCGTTGTCGGATTTGCCCTTCGGGTCAAAATCCGAGCCGCCCTTACCGCCGCCGATCGGGGTGCCGGTCAGCGAGTTCTTCAGGATCTGCTCAAGACCCAGGAACTTCAGAATGGAAAGGTTGACCGAGGGATGGAAGCGAAGACCTCCCTTGTAGGGACCGATCGCGCTGTTGTACTCGACGCGGTAGCCCTTGTTGACGTGCGTAACGCCCTGATCGTCCACCCACGGAACGCGGAACAGGATGGTTCTCTCGGGTTCGACGAACCGCTCGAGCAGCCCCGCTTTCTGATATTCGGGATGCTTCTCGAACACCGGAGCGATCGAAGCGAGGATCTCGGTCGCCGCCTGATGGAACTCGGGTTCGTTCGGGTTCTTCTTCTTCAATTCCTCCAGAACTTGATCTACGTAAGACATTCTATTGCCCCCTCTTTAAAAAATATGAGATAATTGTAGCACAACGGTTTTCATTTTTCAAGGGGGAAATTGAATGTTTTTACTGTTTTTTCATCATTTTTACTTCGGTTCTCGAATAAATACACGCGCGAAGTGAAAGACGAGGGATTCCGTCCTGCATTTTCGCGCGTGTTTTCGCGGTCAGGGATCGAAAAAATGACGGTACCAGCGCGGACTCCTTCGATAGGGTTCGTGATAGCGGATCCGCTCCCACTCGCCCATCCCGCCCGAAACGGGGGCGCCCTCGTCCCCCTCGGGCAAAACGTCGGGCGGGGCGATTCGGGTCAAAACGTCGTGATCGTAGGCACGGTCGGTCGGTTCGATCCCCTCCGGGATCTCCCGCTCCGACCCGTCGGGGGCGGAGAAACGCGACAGGAACGGGGTTTCCGAACCATCGTCGGGCATCCACTCGCCCGATATCCTGTCGTAGAGGATCGATTGGTGCAGGCGGCAGACGTCCGCGGGACGGTTGTCGAAGGTAAACAGCCCGTAGGCGACCCGGTCGCCGCGCAGGTCGATCGAACACAGTTCCCCGGGCTCCGCCCCGCTGTCGCGGCAGAACGGGAGCAAAAGCACCCCCGGCGGGATCGGGAACGCGGGCGGCTCCTCCGTTCCGTCCAACTGTTTCGCGTGCGCCGCCTTCATCACCGCGTCCCAGATCGGAAGGGGCGAGCGCGGGGTCGCGTCCGATCCGCTCCCGTCGGAGGTCGAGAGCACGCCGCAAAGGAGCGCGGGGGTATACCCGATAAACCAACGGTCGCGGGCGCCGGAGGTCGTTCCGGTCTTCCCCGCCGTCGGGATAACCGAGGGGAGGGTCAGACTGCGCGCCGTGCCGGTTTCGACCGTCTCGCGGAGCATCCCGGTCATAATCGCGGCGTCGGCGGGAGACAGGACGCGGCGGCGCTCGACCTCGTTTTGCAAAAGGATCTCCCCCGCGCGGTTCCGCACCGTCCGATAGGTCACGCCGCGCGAATAGTTCCCCTCGTTTGAAAAGATCGAGTAGGCGTCGGTGAGTTCCCGGAGCGTGACGCCCCGGGTCAGTTGTCCGAGCGCGAGCGGCGCCTCCGAACGGTCCGAGAAACGGCGCCCGTTCTCGTCTCGCTCCTCTTCGACAAGCGACGAAAACCCGCACTCGCCCGATAAGAAATCGAAGGAGACGCCGAGACCGAGTTCCTCAAGAACCCTGACCGCGACGGTGTTCTTCGATCTTGCGATCGCCTCGTGTACCCCGATCCGCCCGTCGTAGACGCCGTTCGCGTTGCGCGGCCACGGGTCGCCCCCATCGACGCGAAGAGGCAGATCCTCGAATACCGTCGCCCAGTTGATCAGGCGGGCGCGGAGCGCCGGAGCGTAGACAGAGAGCGGCTTCAAAGCCGAGCCCGGCGGACGGAGGGCGTCGGAGGAGAAATCGAGGGCGCGGTTCACTTTCTTTTCCCCCGCGCCGCCGACCGTGGCAAGCACTTCGCCCGTCTTCGGATCGACGACCCTGATCGCGAGATTGCCACCCGCGGGGTCGGCGTCGCGCGCGACGCGCTCCGCCGTCCGTTGGATTGTTTCGTCACAGCAGATCTCGATCTCGAGCCCGCCCCGGTAGACCAGCGCGGTCGCCGCCCCCTCGGACAGCCCCTTTTCGCGGCACAGGTCGTCGATCACGTCGGAGAGCACCGCCTCGGTGTACCACGAGACGACCTTCGTCCCCGCGTCGCCGCGCTTCGCCGTAAAGACGACGGTCTCGGCGCGCGCCTTCTCGGCTTCCTCGCTCGTCAGACTGCCGCACTCCTCCATTTTGGAGAGGATCAGATCGCGCCGCTCGCGGTTCTTTTCGGGAAAGCGGAGCGGGTCGTAACGTGCCGGGGCGTTGGTGGTCGCGGCGAGGGTCGCCGCCTCCGCCGCCGTCAGTTCCTCGGGCGTTTTCCCGAAATAGAAGGACGCCGCCGCGCCGATCCCGTAACAGCGGTTGGCAAGCGGGATGACGTTCAGGTAAAAGGTCAGGATCTCGTCCTTGGAATAGCGTTTTTCGAGCCGCAGGGCGCGCAGGATCTCGCGGATCTTGCGCTCGCTCTTCACGTCGTTTTCGCCCGAGACGTTTTTGACGAGCTGCTGGGTGATCGTCGAACCGCCGAAGGGGGGATCGAAATGCAGAACGTAATTGAGAAACGCCTTCCCCGTCCGGAGCCAATCGACGCCGTGATGTCTGTAAAACCGCTTGTCCTCGATCGCGATCAGCGCGTTTTTCACCACGTCGGGGATCTCGTCGGAGGAGCACCAGACGCGGTTTTCGGCGCCGTAGACGCTCTCGTATTCGATCGGTTCGCCCTCGGGCGACGCCGTGTAGAGCCGCGTCGTTCCGGATAAGAAGAGTTCATCGAGGAGCGCCGCGTCGTGCTCGGGATCCAGCCCCGCCGCCGCCCGCGCGGTCAGGACCGTCAGAACGAACAGCCCCGCCGCGACAAGCGAGAGCACGACGGTGAGAAATACGCGGAACGCGCCCCTTTTTTTCCTTTTTTTCTCCATACGAAAAACCCCCGCATCACGATCGTTTCAAACGATAGTATGCGGGGGATCGGCAAAAACAATCCTATCAATTATCGGCAAATCAGTAGGTCACTTTCCAAAGCGAAAGTCCCTCGGGCGGGGCGGTCACGCCCGCTTTTTTGCGTTCTTTCGAGGCTATGATCCCGGGGATATCGCCCGGTTCGAGTTTGCCCGAACCGACGTCGAGCAGGGTTCCCGCGATGATGCGTACCATATTGTAAAGAAAACCGTCGCCCGTGACAGAGACCGTCAGCAGTTTTCCCTTTTTGACGACCTTCATACGGAAGATCGTGCGCACGGTGTCTTTGACGTCCGACCCCTGCGCCATAAACGCGGCGAAATCGTGCCGTCCGAGGAAGTGCGCCGCCGCCTCTTTCATGCGCGGAAGCGCGCCCGCGGGCAGCGTAACGGGATATTCCCACACCTGCCCGAGAAGGAAGGGATCGGGGATCGGACAGCAGCGGATCGTATAGCGGTATTCCTTGGTTTTCACGTCGTAGCGCGGGTGGAAGGCGTCGGGCACGATCTTCGCGGAAAGAAAGACCAGATCGCGCGGCAGGAACGGGAGCGCGGCGAGCGGAAGGCGCTTCGCCGGGATGCGCGGGCTTCCCTCGGGCGGCTCGACCGTGACGCAGAAATCGCGGGCGGAAACGCCCCGGTCGGTGCGCGAGCAGCCCGTCACGCGGCAGACGCCGCCGAAAACGCTCTCGCACACGCGGTTCAGTTCGCCCTGGACCGTCCGCCGTCCGGGCTGATACTGGAAACCGTAAAAACCTTCGCCGAGATAGGCGATCCTGACGAGGTATTTCATCCGACGCGGATCCCGATCGGGATATAGTAGTTCCCGAGGTAGACCCCGGCAAGAACGGCGGCGAAGAGCAACAGCGCCACGGCGTCGATCGGAGTCGACTTCAGTTTGACGAGTTTCGTCCTTCCCTTCGACCCGCGGTAGCAGCGACATTCCATCGCCGTCGCGAGGTCGAGCGCCCGCTGAAAGGCGGAGACGATCAGCGGGATCAGGACGGGGATCAGGGCGCGGATTTTCTTGAAGGGATTTCCCGAGGACAGATCGGCGCCGCGCGCCTTCTGCGCGTTCATGATCTTCTCGGTCTCCTCGAGCATCGTGGGAATAAAGCGGAGCGCGATCGTCATCATCATCGCGAACTCGTGAACGGGGACCTTGATCGCCGACAGCGGCTTCAAAAGCGACTCAATCGCGTCGGTCAGCGAGATAGGCGTCGTGGTGTAGGAGAGCAGGACGCTGGTCCCCACGACGAGCAGAACGATGCGCAGGATCATCACGCCCGCGCGGTAGAAGTCCATATCGTAGACGGTCAGCCACTTCCACTCGATGAGCAGCCGCCCGTCGGTCCTGGTCGACATCAGAACGTGCAGGATCAGGGTGAAGATCAGAATGAAGATCAGGGGACGGATCCCGCGCAGAACGACCCGGAGCGAAATGCGGCTCGCCAGAACGAGCAGAACCGTAAAGAGAGCGAGCGCCGCGTAAACGAAGATATTGCGCGCCGAAAAGAGGGCGACCATAAAGAGGATGGTCAGAATGATCTTGAACCGCGGATCAAGCCGATGGATCGGCGAGGTTCCCGGAAAATACTGACCGAGGGTGATATCGGAGATCATCCCTTCCCTCCTTTCCCGAGGGCGCGCAGCACGGCGTCGCGCACCC
>CAMJDE010000041.1 GCA_946404295.1 uncultured Clostridia bacterium
CCTACTGCGGCGTGATCGACCTCAAGGACCTGATCGTCGCGCGCCAGGACACCAAACTCGACTCGCTGGTTATGACCTCGTATCCGTCGGTCTACGACACCGACAGCATCGCGGAAAACCTCGAACGCGTGCGCGGATATTCCGAGGACTCGATCCCGGTGCTTTCGTCCAAGGACGGAACGGTCATCGGCGTCATCACGGCGCAGGACCTGACCGAGGCGGTCAAATCCGACCTCGGCGAGGACTACGCGAAACTCGCCGGTCTGACCGATCGGGAAGATATGAAGGAGCCGCTCTACAAGAGCATCCGCAAACGGATCCCGTGGCTGCTGGTTCTCCTGGTCCTCGGGATCGCCGTCTCGACGGTCATCGGGTTGTTCGAGGGGGTCATCAGTCAGATCGCCCTGATCGTTTGTTTCCAATCGCTGATCCTCGATATGGCGGGCAACGTCGGCACGCAGTCGCTTGCCGTCACCATCCGGGTCATCTCGGACGGCGCGCTGAAGTTCCGGGAACGGGTGCTTCTCGTCTTGAAAGAGGTGCGGGTCGGGCTGTGCAACGGCGCGATCCTCGGGATCGGATCGTTTGCCGTGGTCGGACTCTATATCCGGTTCATCAAGGATCAGACCTGGGCGTTCTCGCTTGCCGCCGCCGGCTGCGTCGGCGTCGCTTTGCTCGTCGCGATGGCGATCTCGTCGCTGGTCGGCACGGTCACGCCGCTCTTCTTCAAGCGGATCGGGGTCGATCCCGCCGTCGCGTCGGGTCCCTTGATCACCACGGTCAACGACCTCGTCGCCGTCTGCATCTACTACGGCACCGCGTGGCTTCTGCTGATCCAGGTGCTTCAATTCGTTTGATTTCAACGAAAAATAACGACCGCCCCCGCAAAACGCGGGGGCGGTTTCAGACCGTCGACAAACTTGCATGACCGGCAAACGGAAGGACAAAAGGGGGCTCCGAACGCATACGGACAAGGGTGATGCAGAGCAGATAAACGAAGAGCGGGGCGGGCGTTTTGCCCGTCCCGCTTTGCCTTTTGCCGTTTTCGCTCTCTGCCGTACGCTTGTACGCCGACGAGCACGAAAACGGCAAATCCTGCGGCGTTTCTCTCGGTCTGTTTTCGGCGGATTTCGCGGGGTCAGTTGACCGTCGCGCTGCCGGCGGCGAAGACCGTCGTATAACCGCTGTACGAATAGGCGTTGGTATAGGTAATCGTCGTGCCGCCGACCGTGACCGTATGGGCGCCGCTCGACAGCCCTTTGGACGAGGTTTGGGTCTTGGTCACGCCGCTCGATACCGACCACGAACCCTCGCCGCCGGGACCTCCGCCGGGGCCGCCGCGCCCGCCGCTCATTCTGCCGCCCGCGCCGGGGGCGCACCCGATGACGATCACCGTGCCGCCGGTGATCGAGACCGTGTTCGCCGCGTCCATCGGGCTCGCCATCTGGCTGTTGGGTCCGCGCGTGATGAGAACGCCGCCAGTGATCTTGATGCCGCCGTTGGAGTCGATCCCGTCGCGGTCGCCGTTCGGATTGACCGTGACGTCGAGCCGCCCGCCCGAAATATTGATCTGACAAACGGTTTTCTGTTGGCTCTCGGTCAGGTTGGAGTTGGTCGCGTTCACGCCGTCGTCCTGCGCGAAGACCGTGGTATTTCCGCCCGCGATCTCGATGGTTTCCGCCTCGATCCCCTCGTAACTGCTCTCGATATTGATTACGGCGTCGCCCGAGATCATGAGAGTCGTGTCGGCGTGGATCCCGTCGTCGCTCGTGTTGATCGTGAGATTGCCGCCCGAGATCAGGACCGAGCCCGAGTTGGCGTGGATCGCATCGTCGACCGTGTTGATCCGGAAGGTCCCTCCCGCGATCACGATCGCGTACTTGTCGCTTGCGACGTCAAGCTCGTTTGCCTGCTCGGTATCGGTCGCAAGGTAATAGTCGATCTCGCCGACCCGGATCCCCTTGACGCTCTCTTCAAGCGCCGCGTAGGTCGATCCCGCCCGCACGCTGTCGCGCGATACCTTTTGGTGCGTCGTGCGGTTGAACATTCCTTTTTCCTGATTTTCGACCGCGACGTAGGCGTCGTTCCAGGTCGGAGTCGTGGTCAGATCGAAGGTTCCGCCCGCAATATAAACGAAACTGTCCGCCTGGATCCCGTCGCCGAGGACGCTTTCCGTCGTGATCGTCGCGTCCTTGACGTAGACGTACCCCTTACCGTAATCGAATACGGGCGCCGCATCGACCTCGTCGTAGTCGCTCTCGGCGTGCAGAACGTCCTTGCCGCAGGAAAGGGCGTTGACCGTAAAACCGTCGAGGTAGATCGAATCCGCCGTGACCGCGTGCTTGTCCGCCGTGACGGTTACGGTTCCGCCCAGCCCGACGAAGACCGCGTCGCACGCGATCGCGGATTTGGTCGAGACGATCGTCAGCGAGCCGGTCCCGTTGATCACGAGATTTTCTTTGCTGTCGATCACGTGCTTCGCGGTTTCACCGCTGTTGGAGAGGGAGGAGTCGCCCAGCAGCGTGATCGTGAGATATGCGCCCTTCTTCGACGAGATCGCCGCCGCACCCTCGACCGAAAGCGTCGCGTTTTCGAGATAAATATGCACGTCGCCGGCGTTTTTGGCGACCGTGATCGGACCCGTCAGCGCGCCGGAGAAATAGTAATCTCCCGCTTCCTCGATCGTGTAGACGTCGGTCTTGTATTCTGCCGGGAGAACGGCGTTCTTCTGATCTTCGGTCAGCCCGTCGATCAGCGCCGTGACCGCCTCGAAGATCGACGCGTAGGTTTCCGATTGATCCGCGATCTCGTTTTGTCCTTCGTCGGGGTCGACGTCGGAGGCGGTTGGGGCGCCGGTCGCGTTTGCCGTGCCGTCGGAGGTCGCGTCGTCGGTCACGCCGCAGGAGGCGAGCGCCGCCGCAAGAAGCAGGGCGAGCAAAAGGGAAATGATCTTTTTCATTTTGGTTTCTCCTTCTTTCGGTTGATTGAAAACGGAAATCCTCATCCGCTTGTCGCTATGATCATAACGGATGAGGATTGAAGGAAGATTGAAGGAGTTTGATTATTCGGATTTTTTTGCGGGGAGCTGCACCGTGAAGATCGCTTTCCCGTTTTTGTACGCGGCAGAGATCGTCCCGCCGTGCGCCAGGACGATCGCCTGCGCGATGGAGAGACCGAGCCCGTAGTGCGGCGCGTTCTCCGTCCGCGCCTCGTCGGCTCTGTAGAAACGGTCGAACAGCCGGGCGAGCTGCTCCGCGCCGATCTCCTCCGCGTCGTTTGTGACGGTCAGGATCGCCGCGTGACGCTCGCGCCAAAGCGACAGTTCGATCCGGTCGCCTATCCCGTGGGACAGGGCGTTGTCGAGCAGGATCGAGACGAGTTGCCGGAGTTGGTTTGCGTTGCCTTCCACAAAGACGCCGGGTTCAATTTGCGATTCGATCTTTTTGCCCCGCTCGAAGGCGAGCGACTCGAAGGGAAGCGCCTCGCCCGTCGTCAACTCGGACAGGTCGAGCGTTTCTTTCGGGACGTCGCGCCGCTCGGCGCGGGAGAGGAACAGGAGTTGCTTGACGAGGTCCGCCATCCGTCCGTTTTCGTATTCGACGTTGGACAGCCACTCGTTTTCGCCGATCTGCCGCTTTAAGAGTTCGCAGTTGGCGGAGACGACCGCGATCGGGGTTTTCAGTTCGTGTCCCGCGTCGGAGACGAACCGCTTTTGCTTTTCGTCGTTTTCCTCGAGCGGGCGGACGATCCGCCGCGCGAGAAAGATCGAGATCAGAAGCAGGATCGCGGTGGCGGCAGACCCGATCAGCAGCATCTGACGGAAGAGCAGCGTTTGGTTCTTGTCGTTGATCGTTCCGTCGATCATCGCGACCAGCGTATAGCCGTCGCGCTCCTCGACAAGATAGGTCAGCCCGCCGGTCTTTCCGCTTTTCTTTCCCTTGTTCAGAATTGACGTCGCGATCTCGATCAGGGAGTCTTCGCTTTGCAGATCCCGCTCTCCGGTATTGACCGCGAGGATCTCTCCGTTTTCCGATACGGCGACGGCGTAGAAGGTCGAAAGTCGGAACGCCGGCTCGTTCCTCCCGGGTCGGTCGCCCGGCGGGGGCGGCGGGGGATTCGTTTCTTCGGTTCCCGGTTCGGCGTCGCCCGGCGGAAGCGCGTCCTCTTGCGCCTCGTTCTCGAGAGAAAAGCGTTCGGCAAAGGTTTTCAGCATTTCTTCGTTTTCACGGTGAAGGGCGACGCGATTGGAAAGATAGATCGTCGTCAGCGTGACGATCATCAGGGCGAGAAGAGAAAAGACGACCGTAAAGACGATCTTTCGTTTCGTTTTATTGAACATCGCGGCACCTCAATTCGTAGCCGATCCCGCGGAGCGCCTTGATCTCGCAGCGCGATTTCACAAACGCGAGCTTCTTTCTCGCAAAGGACGTATATACCTCGACGTTGTTGTATTCCGCGTCGCTTTCGTACCCCCATACCTTGAGCGCGATCTGCTCGCGGGAGAGCACCCGTCCCCCGTTGGCGATCAGGTATTCGAGGATCCGGAGTTCCTTTTCGCCGAGCCGGACAGTCAGCCCGTTCGCGCAGGTCAGGACGGCGTTTTTCACGTCGAGCGTCAGGTCTTCAAAGGTCAGACTTCCGTCGCTTGTCGGCAGGTTGCGCCTGCCGAGCGCGCGGAGACGGGCGAGCAGTTCTTTGACGAGAAAGGGCTTGGTCAGATAGTCGTCGGCGCCGCTGTCAAGCCCCTCCACTTTGTCGTCGAGTTCGCTTTTGGCGGTCAGCATCAGGATCGGGGTGCGGACGCCCGCCGCGCGGGCTTCTTTCGCGACCGAAAAACCGTTCTTTTTCGGCATCATCACGTCGAGTACGGCAAGGTCGTAGACGCCGCTCTCCAATTCAAACAGCGCGTCCTCGCCGTTCTCGACCGACGTCACCTCGTAGTTTTCCTGACGCAGGATCTCGCACAGCGCCCGATTCATTCTTTTTTCGTCTTCGGCAAGCAGCAGTTTCACTTGATTTGTCCCTCCGCGTTTTTTTAAGGATACCGCGCGGATATTGAAGAAAGATTGAAAAGGAATCGGCTTTTCAGAGCGCGGCTTCGACCGCGGCTCTGACGTCTTTCATATCGACGGTCGGCTCAAAGCGCGCGAGCACCTTGCCCTCCCGGTCGATCAGGAACTTCGTGAAGTTCCATTTGATATACGCCTTGTCGCCGAACTTCTTGTTGTTCATCTTCGCGAACTTGTTGAGCATGGCGTTCTTTAACCCCTTACCGAACCCCTCGAAGGGCTTTTCGGTCGCAAGGAAAGCGAACAGGGGATCGGCGGAGTCGCCGTTGACGTCGATCTTCCGGAACTGCGGGAACTCGGTCCCGAACTTGACGGTGCAGAACTCGTGGATCTCGTCGTCGCTCCCGGGCGCCTGCCCCGCGAACTGGTTGCAGGGGAAGTCGAGAATCTCGAACCCCTTGTCCTTCAGGTCGCGGTACGTTTCCTCGAGCGGTTCGTAGTGCGGGGTAAAGCCGCAGCCGGTCGCCGTGTTGACGATCAGCAGCACCTTGCCCGCGTAGTCGGAGAGGGAAATCTCGTTCCCCTGACGATCCTTGACCTTGAAATCGTAAACGGTTTTCATTTTTTCTTATCTCCTTTTTTTATTCAAACGATTTGGCGAATTCTCCCGCGCGGGAGAGATCCTCTTCGGTCGGGCGCCCCCGATTGATGAAGATCCAGGACGCGGCGCAATGGAACTCTCTTTCCGAGAGCGGGATGCCGAGGCGGTCGGTCGTTTTTCGGACGGCTTTCCGGGTCGATTTGCCCGAGGCGGAGGTGTTCATGTTCACGACCTCGCCGATCCTGTCGCGGTTCCGTTCGAGGAACGCCGTTACCTCGGCGTCGACGTTCGCCGCGTACATCGCGTTGAGCAGGAAGAGCCGATCGACCTGTTCGGAAAGGTCCTCCGAGACGGGAAGCGCCTCGATCCCGAGCGCCGCCGAAACGGCGTCGGCGAGTTTTTTGGTGTTGCCCTTTTTGGAGCGCGTAAAGAAACGGATCGCAGTCTTCATTTGTCGTTCTCCTTTTTTTCTTTTTCCCCGTCGAGCATCTTGTATAGGATCCGGTAAAGCGCCGCCGCCTCTTCTGCCGAGAGGCAAAACTCCCGCGCGATACATTCCGGCACCGGGAGCGCCGCGTCGCGCAGTTTTTCCCCCGCCGGGGTCAGCGAGATAACGAGGTTGCGTTCGTCGGTCTCGTCCTTCGCCTTCTCGATATACCCCTTGTCCCGCAGTTTTCGGAGCAGGGGAGCGAGGGTGTTGGATTTCAGGGACAGCGCCTCGCAGAGGACCTTTTCGTTCGCCCGTCCCCTTTCCCACAGCACCATCATCACGATATACTGGGTGTAGGTCAGGTCGAGTTTTTCAAGCAGGGGCTGGTACTTCCGCGTGATCAGATTGGAAACCGCGTAGAGCGGAAAACAGATCTGGTTTTTCAGGCGGAGCGCCTCGTATCGATCGTCCATTTTCGTCACCTCGCCTTAATTATATCGCACGCGACATAATTTGTCAAGGGTCTCGCGCAAAATATTTTTTGCAAAAACGAAAACCCGATCCGTATTCAGGATCGGGTTCGGGAGAGTTATTCGGTTTCGGTTCGGTTTTCGTCGCGGCGGAGCGTTCTTTCGATCAACACGCCGAACTCGTGGTCGTGTTCCCACTTCGCGCGGTAGGCGTACCAGCGTTTCACGACGTCGTAGAGCCGTTCGTCAAGATACGAGAGCGCGGCGTTCGCGATCGGGTCGGGGATCCCGTACGCCGCTTCGGCGACGCTCCCGGTGATCGCCGCCAGCGTGTCGCTGTCGCCGCCGAGCGAGATCGCGTTGCGGATCGCGTCCTCGAAATCGGTGCTTTCGAGAAACGCGATGAGCGCCTGGGGCACCGTGTCCTGACAGGTCTCGTTGAACTCGTAAGTCGGGCGGATCTCGTCGAGCGTTTTCGACAGGTCGTAGCCGTACTTTTCCTCGATTTGCTTCCGGATCGTTTTTTTACACGCGGCGGGGTCGTCGCGGAAGCCGGCGCGGGCGAGGGAAATCGCCTCGAAGGTCGCGAGCGCCCCTTTGATTCCCTCCGGGTGGTCGTGCGTCACGGCGGCGGAGAGTTTTGCGGCTTCGTACCCGCCCTCGTTCATCCACCCGCAGGGCGAGACGCGCATCGCCGAGCCGTTACCGTAACTGTTGTAGGGCGCCCGGTCGTCTGAAAAGACCCACGCCCCGAACCGCCCGCCGTAACCGGCGTCGGGATAAAGCCGCCCCAGCCGCTTCATCTCGTCGATGAAGTCGTCGGGTTTGCCTCCCTTCATGATCGCCTCCGCGACCGCGCAGGTCATCACCGTATCGTCGGTGAAAAAGCAGTCGTCGCGGAAAAGAGGGAAGTCCTTGGTTTTGATAATGTTGAATTCATAGACCGAGCCGACGACGTCTCCTATGATCGCTCCGAGCATGGGATCACTTCCTTTCGGGTATTACTCAAGAATAAACGTCCGGTACTCCTCGCCCGCAAGGGTCATCCAACGGAAAACGCCGCCGTCGAGCGTCATATAGCCGCGGGGGGACCCTTCTTTCGGGATCGAGACCGATCCGGGGTTCATACAGACGATCCCCGAGACCGTTTCGGAGAGCGGGACGTGCGTGTGCCCGTAGAGCAGGACGTCGCCCTCTTTCAGCGGGGGAAGGTTGTCCCGGTTATAAACGTGCCCGTGCGTCGCGAAAACCGTGCGCCCGCCCTCGGCAAGCAGACAGTAGTCCGCAAGAACCGGGAAATCCAGCATCATCTGGTCGACCTCGGCTTCGCAGTTCCCGCGCACCGAGAAGATCTCGCCCCGCCGGGCGTTCAACAGTTCCGCGACCCGTTTCGGCGCGTAGCCGTCGGGCAGGTCGTTGCGCGGCCCGTGGTAGAGGAGATCCCCGAGCAGGAGCAGACGGTCCGCCCCCTCCCGGTCGAACGCCGCGAGCAGTTGTTCCGTGTATTTTGCCGACCCGTGCAGGTCGGACGCGATCAGGTATTTCATCGGTTTTCTTCCTTCGTTTTTTGTATGCGCGCTCCGCATATTTCCATTATATCATTTCTTTTTGAAAAGAGCAAGAGCGGTCCGATCCGCCGCGCCCGATTCGCCGACTTGACCCGGAGAATTGCGTTTTCTTCGATTTTGTGTTGTTCTGCGCTTGACAAACCTTTTTTTCCGTGTTATAATACTCCCTGCGAAAATTGAAAAACGGGGTGTGGCTCAGTTTGGTAGAGCGCTTGGTTCGGGACCAAGAGGCCGCTGGTTCGAATCCAGTCACTCCGACCAAGCAGAGGGCGGGGACATTGGTCCCCGCCCTCTGCTTGCCCGAAGCGCCCGGCTCGAACCAGCGGAGTTTTGCCGCTTGCGGCAAAACTCTTGCGACCCGCCATCGATACAGTCGCCCTTTTGAAAAGCGGGGCGGGGCGCGCTGGTAGCGCGTCAGCGCGTCGAATCCAGTCACTCCGACCAAAGAAGCCCCCCGCGCCGTGTGCGCGGGGGGCTTCTTTGTCCGTCGTGCCTGCTCGAACCAGCGGAGTTTCCGCCGCGGAGCGACGGAAACTCTTGCGACCCGCCATCCGATACAGTTTTCTTTTCCAAACAGTACGGCGGGACAGCGCTGGTAGGGCTCCGGGGGAGCCCGTCGAATCCAGTCACTCCGGCTTTTACAGTTCGATTCCTTTTTCCCGGTTTTTATACGCTTTGAACATTTTTTCCAAAACGGCAACCGCTTCGTCGTTGGTATCATAAATGCCAACCGAAGGCATACCGTCTCCTAACCAAATCATATAATGGTCGCGTTGATCGTTCATGTTGCACTTTTCCACGATTCCGCGTCCCGTGAATCTGCTGACTCGATTTTTGTCTTTGCTGATAACCGTCAAAAAATATCCGTCGCCTGTCTGTTTGTTCAGATAAGACGGCATCAATTCGTCCAAGTTTTCTTCAAGCAAATCGGGTAGTACCTGCCCGAGTGCGTCGGCAACCGCCTCCCGGATTGTTTCGGAGAGGTCTTTTTGCTTTTCTTTCGGTTTTATATCGAAAAGTTCGTCAAGGGTAATCCCGAGCGCGGAGGAGATCGGGGGGATCAAAACCACGTCGGGCAAAGATAATCCGGTTTCCCATTTGGAAACGGTGCGGCTCGTTACCCCGACGGCTTCGCCGAGTTGTTCCTGTGTGAGACGCTTCTCTTTCCGATACTTTGCGATTTGTTGACCGATATTCATTTTTCGTCCTCCCGTTTCTGTTTTCAATTTGATTATACCAAAAAGCGAGCGCGGAGTAAACACATCATTCGGAGAACGACGGCAAGAAATGACGGCGATCATCGGAACGAGCCGGAGAGTTTTGTCCCGGAAACGGAGAGACGCGGGCGCGGGCGCCCGGGCGGGTTGCGCCGCGCCCCGGCGCGACGCGCGATATGTTGTGCCGAATGGCGCAACGCGATATGTCCGCAGATGCGAACGCGATATGTTTTCGGGCAGTTCGCCCTCAAACGCGATATGCCGCGCGGCAAAAGTTGCCGCGCGGCGTGAAAAGTGACCAAAAGCAGAGCAAATCGATAATAGTCCCGTTTTTGAAACCGCAAAACGGCGCCGTGGCGCCGTTTTGCTCTTCAATCACTATTGAAGTTCTTTGCCCCGCTTTCCTCACCGCGCCCGCGCAGAAAAAGCGCGGGCGACGCCCTCAAGAAAGCGGGAGAAAACCTGTCCGGCGCGCAGTTCGCGCCGCAGGTCCCGTCATTCGGCGCAGACGTCTTTGATGACGTTGGCGGCGCGTGTGAGAAGGTCGTCGGGGATGGTCAGGGCGGGGATCAGGCGCACCTTATCTTTCGCGGTGAGACAGAGGACGCCGTGGTCGCGGCAGGCGGACAGCACCTCGGGGGCGGGCTTGGTCGTTTTCAGACCGAGGAGCAGACCCATCCCGGTCACCCGTTCAATCCCTTTCGCGCCCTCGAAGGCGGCGCGGAGGAAGTCGCCCTTCCGCCGGACGTTTGCGAGCAGGTCGTCGTCGATGCGGCGAAGGATCGAGAGGGCGGCGGCGCAGCAGACGGGGTTCCCGCCGAAGGTCGAGCCGTGATCGCCGAAACCGAACACGTCCTTGACCTTCACGCCGAGCAGGGTCGCGCCGAGCGGAAGTCCGCCCGCCAGCCCCTTCGCCGTCGAAACGATATCGGGTTCGATCCCGTAGTTCATATAGGCGTAGAGTTTGCCGGTCCGTCCGTTCCCGGTCTGCACCTCGTCCACGGCGAGCAGCGCGTCGGTCTGTTTGCACCACGCGGCAAGCGACTTGACGAAGGCGGGATCGAGCGGAAGCACGCCGCCCTCGCCCTGGATGCACTCGATCATCACGGCGGCGACCGGGGTTTTTCCGTGCAGGGCGTCGAGTTCCTTGAGCCCGGCGTCGCTCGGATCGACCGAAGCGAAGCCCGGCGTCAGCGGATTGTAGAGTTCGTGGTAGTGATCCTGTCCCGTCGCCGAGAGCGTCGTCAGGGTGCGCCCGTGAAAACTGTTCTTCATCGTAACGACGGTATAGCGGTTCGCACCGTACTTGTCGGCGGCGTACTTGCGCGCGGCTTTGATCGCGCACTCGTTCGCCTCGGCGCCCGAGTTCGAGAAAAAGACCTTTTTCATCCCGGTCTTCTGCACGAGCAGTTCGGCAAGATCCGCGCAGGGGGCGGTGTAAAAAAGATTCGACGTATGCTGGACTTTCCCGATCTGGTCGATCACGGCTTTTTGCCATTCCTCGTCCGCGATCCCGAACGCCGTCACCCCGATCCCCGAGGTCAGGTCGATGTATTCGCGCCCGTCCTCGGCGAAGAGGAGAACCCCTTTGCCCGACGTGATCGCGACGGGGAAGCGGTTGTAGGTACTTGCGATATAGGTTTTGTCTTTTTCAAAAAGGTTCATGTCAGCCCTCGTTCGATTTCACCATCGTACCGGCGCCCTCGTCGGTCAAAAGTTCCAGCAGGATCGAGTGCGGGATCCTGCCGTCCA
>CAMJDE010000042.1 GCA_946404295.1 uncultured Clostridia bacterium
TCGGTCTGATCGTAGATCAGCGCTTGCTGAACTGCGGAGCCCGACGGGCTGCTTTGAGACCGTATTTCTTTCTTTCCTTCATACGAGGGTCACGGGTGAGGAGACCCGCCTTCTTGAGCAGGGGCTTGAAGGTCTCGTCCGCGGTCACCAGCGCACGGGCGGCGCCGTGACGGATCGCGCCCGCCTGACCCGACAGACCGCCGCCGCGCACGTTCGCCACGAGGTCGAACTTGCCGATCGAATCGGTGGTCGCGAAGGGCTGGTTGATGATGAGTTTCAGGGTCTCAAGCCCGAAGTACTCGTCGATCGACTTCCCGTTGACGGTGACGACGCCGGTTCCGGGATAGAGACGAACACGGGCGACCGATTTCTTTCTTCTGCCGGTCCCGTAGAAATAGGGTTTCGCACTCTGATAGGTCATTGTTCTTCTCCTTTCGATCAATCAACGGCGATGGGCTGCTGCGCCTGATGCTTGTGGGCTTCGCCGGCGTACACCTTGAGGCGGGTCGCCGATTTCGCGCCGATCGAGTTGTGGGGGAGCATCCCCTTGATCGCTCTCTCGAGCGCCAGTTCGGGGCGCGTCTCCATCAGGTGACGGGCGCTCTCGGACTTCAGTCCGCCGATATAGCCGGAGTGACGGTAGTAAAACTTCTTGTCAAGTTTCTTCCCGGTCAGAACGGCCTTCGCCGCGTTGATGACGATGACGAACTCGCCGCAGTCGACGTGCGGGGTGAACTCGGGTCTGTGCTTACCGCGAAGAATGGTGGCGGCGGCGACGGCGGTCTTGCCGAGGGGCTTACCGGCGGCGTCGATCACGAACCATCTGCGGACGACGGTCTCGGGTTTTGCCATATAAGTGGACATTTTTCTTTCCTCCGATTAGTATTCGGGCACAAATCGCCCTTTTTTCGAACGGTGGTATTATAACACACCGCCCCCGGGCTGTCAAGGGGTTTTTTAAAACTTTTTTCAAAAAATCAAGTTACCTTTGCGCGATCTCGCTCAAACTCGCTCAATCTCGCTCAATCTCACGTTTTTGAAAGTGCCGTGCACGAAAAAAAGGTTCGGGCGGCGGGTCCGCCCCGTCCAAACCCCTCCGGGACCTCTCTTTTCGATTCAAAAGTCAATGCAAAGCAACAATTCGGCAATTCGGAATATTGAATCGAGCGAAAAAAGATGATATAATATAACTGGAAACAGTTATAACCATCCGGCGCGTCCCGTTTCCGTTCCTTTTCGGTTCACGGCGCGAAAACCAAGAAAGCGCAAAAACCGTGATCCGACGGGGACGGAAGGAGACCGCGCCCGAAACCCGTAAGGAGGATAACCGACCATGAAGAAAATTCTCTCCGTTCTGCTCCTGTGCGCCATGATCCTGCCTCTCGCCGCTTGCGGCGGGACCGTCGGCGTCTCGACCGACGCCGAGACGCAGCCGTCGACGACGGTCGCGCTCGGACCCGAGGTAACGATCTACGGAAACGGGGTCGTCCCCGTTATGATCTCTTCCGCTTCGATGATATCGTCCGCGCGCGAGACCATGATGATCATCCGCGGAACGCTCCGCGCCAAACTCGGCGAGACGCCGCGTATGGCGGCGGACGTGGCGACCGAAAAGAATCCCGTCGAGATCGTTTTCGGCGACACCGATCGCGAGATCTCGGCGCGCGCCAAAGCCCTGCTCCCCGAGCAGGAGGGCGACGAGGCGGCGTACGCGATCCTCTTTGACGAGGACGGCGCGGCGATCGTCTGGAACCATCCCTTCGCCGCCGACGTCGGGATGAAATACTTCTCCGAAAACTATCTCACCGCCGACGTTCTTTCGATCCCGTCGGGCACCCGCTACGTCTCCAACTTCTCGATCACGGCGTACGAAGAGGAACAGCGCCGCGCGGCGGAAGAGAAAGCCGAGAGGGAAGAGCAGGAGCGCTACGAGCGCGTCGAACGCCAGTTCGCGGAGCGCTTCAACGTCATCTCCGACCCCGCCGTCCGCGAGGCGGTCCAGGGCTTCTACGAGGAGTTTTACGATCCCGAAAAGATCATTCGCTGGTGGGCGGGTCTTTACGATCCCGACCTCGGCGGCTTCTACTACGCCAACTCGGCGCGCGATAACGACGGGTATCTCCCCGATATGGAGAGCACCCTGCAAATCGTCCAGCGTCTGCGGACCTTCAATTCCGATCTCGCCAACTATCTCGGGCCCGACATCACGGCAAAGATGATCAAGTTCTATCAGGATAAGCAGGATCCCGACGACGGCTACTTCTACCACCCGCAATGGTCGAAGGCGGTTTCCCGCAAGAACGTGATGCGTTACACCCGCGACCAGGACTGGGCGATCGCGGTGCTTGGCTGGCTCCATTCCGCGCCGCTCTATCCGACCGCGCTCGACCGCGCGAAGAGTTCCGCCGACGTCGTCGACGTGACGGTCGCCCGCCTCGCGTCGCAGGCGGGACTTACGACCGCCTCGTCCGAATTTGCCTCCGTTACCCTAACGCCCCGGCTCGCCCTTGCCTGGCAGCCGAACGAGACTTCGGTCAAAAACTACGTCAACAACCTGATGAACACCACGTCCTGCGAGCATTGGTCGAACCAACTCGACACGCAGATCAGCTCCTTCGAGGCTGCGGGATGCCTCGGCTACGTTCTCGACGTCCTCGACGAGCGGGTCAACCCCGATTACGGTCTCTGGGTCAAGGGTTACAACGCCTCGACCGACCGTTACACCAACCTCGCCGGTAACAGCGAAACGCCCTACGGCATCTTCACGAACACCTATAAAGTAATGAAGTGCTACAACGCGGGCAACCGTCTCTTCCGTTACTCGGGCAAGATGGTCGAAAACGCCTTCAAGGCGATCAACTCCCGCGATCCCGGCGCCCGCATCACCTACCTCTTCAACCCGTGGGCGACCCTCGGGCAGGTCAACACCAACCTCAAGAACTACGGAACCACCGCCAAACGCAACGAATACGATCAACTGATCAAGGATAATTTCCTCGAGATCATCGCCTCGCTGAAGAGCACGCTCGGCAAATATCGCTGCGCGGACGGCTCCTACGGCTTCCTGCAGAGCGGTTCGTCCCCGACCATCTACGACACTCCCGTTTCGCTCGGGCTCAAGGAGGGCGACGTCAACGCGACCAACCTGGTCATCAGCTTCTCGCAGCACATCTGCAACGCGATCGGGCTCTCGAGTACGATCCCCGTATTCAGCCAGAACCACGGCAAACTGATGAAGGAACTGCTCGACAACGCGCCGAAGATCGACAAGGGCGCCGTTTCGACGTCCGGCGTCTCCTTCGATTTCGAGTCCGACGCGGTCGGCTCGACCCCTACGGGAACGGCGGACAGCAAAACGAGCGGCACCACCTTCAAGGTCGCGAAGGATCCGACCGACTCCTCGAACAAGGTCCTTGAGATCAAGAAGGACACCGAGGGCAACGACGGCGGCGGCAACCTGACCGTCCCGACGATGAGCGTCCCGAAGATGAACAATTCCTCGTCGCTCGAGATCAAGATGAAGATCAACGTCACGTCGGCTACCCGCTACGGCAACAGTATCAGCGGCTCCAACCCCAACATTATGCAGATCCGGATGATGAGCGACGCCGCTCCCTTCTGGATGCCGACCTTACGCTTCAACGACGACGCGTCGGGCTACACGCTCGTCGCGGGGAAGAACACCGGCTCGACCCTCGTCGAGACCATCAACTCGTCGGTGACCTTCGCCTTCGACCGCTGGTACGAGTTCGATTTCGTCCTGACGATCAAGAACTTCGGGCAGTCGAACGCCGAGTTTAAGGTCACGATCAAGGTCGACGGGGAGGACTACGGCACGTCCTACTGCTTCTACGCCGACGACTATTCGTCGATCACCTCCGGCACGATCAAGTTCAAAGAGGGAAAGACGGTGAATATCCGTCTCGCACCCCAGATGCGGATCCACGCCGACATCCTCCTCGACGACCTGACCGTCGATTACAAATAACCCGAAACGGCGACGGCGTTTGCCGCCGCCGTTTTGCAAACCGCCCCCTTTCTTTCTGTCGGAATAAAGGAGAAAAAAGATGAAAAAGATCCTGTCGCTTTTGCTCGTCTGCGCGATGATCCTGCCTTTTGCCGCCTGCGGCAAACAGGATCCGGCGCCCGAAACGACCGTCCCGCCCGCCGAGACAGTGACGCTCTACGGAAACGGGTACAACGCGAACGTCGTCAGGGGAGCGATCCCGCCCGAGGCGGAGGAGGTTCTTGCCGACGCCATGACCGCGTTTGCCGACGTCCTCTCCGAGAGTATCGGCGGGGAAGAGAACGCGGCGGAGATCGTTATCGGCGACACCGCCCGCCCGATCACCGACCGGGCGAAGGCGTTGCTGCCCGCGCTTGACGGCGACGAGGCGGCGTACGCGATCCTCTTCGACGGGGACGGCGCGGCGCTCGTCTGGAACCACCCCTACGCCGCCGTGCGCGGGATCGGGTACCTCTTCGATACGTATCTTTGCGCCCCGGCCCTGACGGTCGAGGTGGGAACGAGTTTCGTCGGACGGGTCTCCCTCTCCGCGTACGAGGAGGAACTGCGCGTAAAAGAAGAGAAACGGAAAGCCGAGATCGAGCGCCGCTTTGCCGCGCGCTTCGACGTCATCGCCGACCCCGCCGTCCGCGAGGCGGTCAAGGGGTTCTACGAGGAGTTCTTCGACCCCGAAAAACTGATCCGCTGGTGGGCGGGTCTCTACGATCCCGACTTCGGCGGCTTCTACTACGCCAACTCGGCGCGCGACAACGACGGGTATTATCCCGATATGGAATCGACCTATCAGGTCCTTCTGCAGTTAAAGGATTTCGTTCCCGATCTCCCCGCCTTCTTCGGGGAGAAGATCACGGAGAAGATCGTCGACTTTTATCGGACCAGGCAGGATCCCGACGACGGCTACTTCTATCATCCGCAATGGTCGCGGGCGGTCTCGCGCGCCAACGTGATGCGTTATTCCCGCGACCAGGACTGGGCGATCGCGGTGCTTGAATGGCTCGGCTCTGCGCCGCTCTATCCGACGGCGATCGACCGCGCGTCGGGCGAGGAAGGCGGGACGGTCTCCACCGAGTGGGAGCCGAACGAGGCGTCGGTCCGCGCGTATATCTCCAACCTGCTGAACACCACGTCCTGCGAACATTGGGGGAACCAGATCGAGACCCAGGCGACGACCTTCTATGCGACCGGGATGCTCGATACCGTCCTCGATATCCTCGACGCGCGAATCAATTCCACGTACGGTCTTTGGGTCCAGAACTACAGTTCCGCGATCGACCGCTACATCAACCTCGCCGGCAATAACGAGACCCCCTACGGGCTTTACACCAACGCCTACAAGATCGCGAAGTGTTACAACCTTGCCGGGCGTCCGATCCCCTACGCGCTCAAGATGGCGGAGAACGCGATCAAGGCGATCTGCTCCCGCGATCCCGGCGCCCGCGTGACCTACCTCTTCAACCCGTGGGCGACCCTCGGCAACGTCCGCGAGAACCTCGTCCGGTTCGGCACGCAGGAGGAGGTCTCCGCCTACGACGCCCTGATCCGCCGGAACGTCGTCGAAATGATCGACGCTCTCGGCGCCTCGCTCGGCAGATACCGCTCTGAGGACGGGTCGTATTCCTTCCTGCAGGCGGGCTCCGCCCCGACGATCTACGGTACCCCCGTCTCGCTCGGCGTGAAGGAGGGCGACGTCAACGGCAACAACCTCGTCGTCCTGCTCGGCACGCATATGTCCGCAGCGGTGGGTCTTTCCGAACTGATTCCGATTTTCAACGAGAACCACGCGGCGCTCTTCAGAAAACTGCTCGACAACGCGCCGAAGATCAACAAAAAGAGCATCACGTCCGATTCTTACGCCTCCTTCACCTTTGAGTCCGACGCGGTCGGCGCGACCCCGGCCGGAATGGCGGACAACAAAGCGAGCGGAACCACCTTCAAGGTCGCCACCGATCCGACCGACCCCTCGAACAAGGTGCTTGAAATCAAGAAGGACACCGAGGGAAGCGTCACCGGCGGCAACCTCACCATCCCGACCAAGAACGTCCCGAAGATGGACAATTCCTCGTCGATCCGGATCAAGATGAGGATCAACGTCACGTCGGATACCCGCTACGGCGCCGAATGCGATCACAACAGCCCGAATATCATGCAGATCCGGATGATGAGCGACGCAGCTCCTTTCTGGATGCCGATCCTTCGCTTCAACGACGACGCGACGGGCTACACGCTGGTCGCGGGGAAGAACACCGGATCCAACCTCGTCGAGACCATCAACCCGTCGGTGACCTTCGCCTTCGACCGGTGGTACGAATTTGATTTCGTTCTGACGATCAAGGATTTCGGGGAGCCGAACGCGTCTTTCAAGGTCGAGATCAAGGTCGACGGGGAGGACTACGGCACGTCCTATTGCTTCTACGCCGACGACTATTCGTCGCTTACCTCCGGCACGATCAAGTTCAAGGAGGGAAAGACGGTCAATATCCGCATCGCACCCCAGATGCGGATCCACGCCGACGTTCTCCTCGACGACCTGACCTTTTCCTATAAATAACAACCGCGGCGTTTGCCGCCGCCGTTTTGCAAACCGCCCCGTTTCGTTCCGTAGGAATATAGGAGAAATACCGTGAACAATCAAACCAAAGACGAGATTGAACGCCGCTTTGCGGCGCGCTTTGACGTGATCGCCGACCCCGCCGTGCGAGCGGCGGTCAAGGGGTTCTACGAAGAGTTCTTCGAGCCTGAAAAACTGATCCGCTGGTGGGCGGGGCTTTACGACCCCGCCGCGGGCGGCTTTTACTATTCCGACTCGGCGCGCGATCACGACGGATTCCTCCCCGATATGGAGAGTACCTACCAGATCCTTTGGCGGATGCGCGACGTCGTGCCCGATCTGCCCGCTTTCCTCGGGCGCGAGATCACGGGGAAGATCGTCTCTTTCTTTCAGAGCAAGCAGGACCCCGCCGACGGTTATTTCTACCACCCCCAATGGACGAGAGAAGTGTCGCGCAAAAACGTGATGCGTTATACCCGCGACCAGGACTGGGCGGTGTTCGTCCTCGGCTGGCTCGGCGCGGCGCCGCTCTACCCGACGGCGCTCGACCGCGCGGCAAACGGCGGCAAAGAGACCTCCTCCCCCGAATGGCAGCCGAACGCGGCGTCCGTGCGGGCGTATATCACGGACCTTTTGGATACCACGTCCTGCGAGCATTGGGCGAACCGGATCGAGACCCAGGCGACCACCTTCCGGGCGACCGGGACGCTCGATACCGTCGTCGACGTTCTCGACGAGCGGGTCAACCACGATTTCGGGCTGTGGGTCAAGGGTTACGACGCCGCCACCGACCGCTATACCAACCTCGCGGGGGACGGCGAGACCCCCTACGGGCTCTACACCAACGCCTACAAGATCGCAAAGACCTACAATATCGCCGGGCGCCGTCTCCCCGACGCGCTGAAAACGGTCGAAAACGGGATCAAGGCGATCTGCTCGCGCGACCCCGGGATCCGCGTGACCTACCTCTTCAACCCGTGGGCGACCCTCGGCAACGTCCGCGAGAACCTCGTCCGGTTCGGCACGCAGGAGGAGGTCTCCGCCTACGACGCCCTGATCCGCCGGAACGTCGTCGAAATGATCGACGCTCTCGGCGCCTCGCTCGGCAGATACCGCTCTGAGGACGGGTCGTATTCCTTCCTGCAGGCGGGCTCCGCCCCGACGATCTACGGTACCCCCGTCTCGCTCGGCGTGAAGGAGGGCGACGTCAACGGCAACAACCTCGTCGTCCTGCTCGGCACGCATATATCCGCCGCGATCGGGCTGACCGACGTGATCCCGATCTTCAGCGAGAATCACGCCGCCCTCTTCAGAGAACTGCTTGACAACGCGCCCGAGATCAAGAAAAAGTGACCCGCAACGACCGAAAAAAGAAAAAGAGGTGAACCGCCGCCAACCGTAGTTCCCGTAAAAACGAAAAAACCGCATCAGCGCACAACACAAGGTAAGAATCCGAAAAACCGCTGTTTGAAACCACGTTTATTTTAGAGCGATGCTCTTAAAACAAGGAGGATAACAGTTATGAAAAAGATCCTGACAGCCCTGCTCATTTGCGCACTGATGCTTCCGCTTTTCGCCCTGTTTCCGCCGGGGAACACCGCGCTGCCGGAAACCGAAGTCGGAGAGGGCAAGGTCGAACCGCTCGCTTCCGACTATAACTGGGCGGCGCGTTACAGTCAATTTGAAGCCAAAGTGGATGACCAAGTGATCCGGGACGCGCTGTTTGATTTCTACCAAACCGCCTACGACCCGGAGGCGATCGTCCGCTGGTGGGCGGGTCTCTACGACCCCGACGAAGGCGGCTTTTATTACTCCAACTCGGCTCGCGACACGGAGGGGTTCCTCCCCGATATGGAGAGCACCTACCAGATCTCCCAACACCTGAAGGAACTTGCTCCGTATTGGGGCAGCGAAAAGAATCTCCGTCTCTTTTACGGCGACGTTCTGGCGGACAAGATCCGCAATTTTTATCTTTCCAAGTGCGATCCCGAGACCGGGTATTACTACCATCCGCAATGGACGAAAGCGGTCTCGGAGGCCAACTCGATGCGCCTGACGCGCGACAAGGACTGGGCAACCACGATGATCTCGTGGCTGAAGCCTGTGACGACTTCCGCGTCGGTTTTTGACGCGACCGTCCGTCGGCTTGCGTCTTCTTCAAAACGGACGCCGCGATTGTCTGAACACGTATGGGGACCGGACACCGTGGAGGCGGTCACTGCGTTCGTCAACGATCTGTTCGATACGCAGACCTGCGAGAGTTGGGGGAACACCCTGCAGACGTTCAGGTTTGATTTTGAGGACGCGAACCTGCTCGGTACCGTCCTCGATCTGCTCGACGCGCGCATCAATACGACCTACGGGCTCTGGACGACGGGTTGTTACGACTCCGAGAACGAACTCTGGTACAACCTGAAAACGACGCCCACGACCGAGACCCTGTTCGGGATGCTCACCTGCACCTACAAGATAGCGTCGCTCTACAATTTTTATAACAAACATCACTCGACCGATCCCCGTCCGCTCCCTGCCGTTGATCAGATGACGCTGAAGGCGATCGACGGAGTGCTCGCCGATGATCCCGGCGCGCGCATCACCTACCGTTTCAATTCCTGGGCGACCCTCGGGGAGATCTGGGAGAACGTCACAAAATACTCCGAGAAGCACTCCGATTCTACCCTATACGATGACTTTCTCGGCTGTATCTTCCCGCACTTCGTTGAGATGCTCGACGTAACGAAAACCGCCATCGCCCCGTACCGGCGCGACGACGGTTCGTACAGTTACCTGAAGACCGGTTCGTCGCCCGTGATGTACGGGACTCCGGTCTCGCTCGGCAGGGATGAGGGCGACGTCAACGCGACGAATATGGCGCTCGGTCTTGCAAAACATATCTGTCATTGCATCGGCATCAATACGATCGGCGTTTTGAGCCAAGCGGAAGGCACGCTGATGCTGAATCTGCTCAATAACGCCCCGTCGATCCAAAAGACGGGAAAGCCCGACCGCACCTTTGAAAACGGTTTCACCGACGACGCTCTGAACAAGCTCCCCGCTAACGCGGATAAATGGACGGGCGGCGGCACCACGACCATCGCGGTCGTCGAAGAACCGGGTAACGCGTCCAATCGGGTCCTCAAGATCGAAAAATACGACGAGGACGGCATTTCCGCCGGGTTGATCGAACTTCCGCTCCTTTCGGCGCCGCTCGTCGACGACGGTTCGGTACTGGAGTTCAGTATGCGGATCAAGGTCGCGGAGGGCTCCCGTTACGGCAACGGCGCGGGCGGCAGTAACTCCAATCTGCTGCAGATGCGGTTCAACTGCGACGGCAGGGCGTTCTGGATGCCCACGCTGCGCTTCAACAGTAGTTCGAACACGCCGTCCTCTTTCAAAGTCGTCGTCGGAAAGAACACGAGCGGCGGCACGACCGAGAGCCCCGGGGGCGAGCACCCGAAACAGTTCTCGCTCGGCGAGTGGCACGAGTTCACCTTCCGTCTCACCGTCAAAAACTATCGGTATCATAACGCCGAGTTCCGCGCGGCGATCTACGTGGACGGGGAGTATTACGGAACGTCGAAGTGCTTCTTCGACCCCGATTATAACGGGATCGAAGAGGGCGAGATCCAGCTCGACCCCGGCAAGACGATCGGCGTCCGTCTCGCCCTGCAGAAGAGAACGCACGCGACGGTCTACTTTGACGACCTGAAGGCGACCTACACCTATAGCGACGCCTTCCGCAACTTCTCGGACGACGAGATCGGCGTCCGCCCCGCGGGCACTACGACGGGCTCGCAGCCGGGCACCACGTTCAACGTGATCCAAGAGCCCGGCATCACGGTTAACGCCGGCGACGCGCCGAACAAGGTCCTTGAGATCAAGAAAGACACCGAGACCAACGTAAACGGCGGAACGCTGAACGTTCCTCTCGTCGACGTGCCGACGATGAACAACGGAACGACGATCGAGGTCGGGATGCGGATCAACGTTTCGAGCCAGTCCCGCTACGGAAACAACGGTACGGGCGGCAACCGCAACCTGATGGTGATGCGCTTTATGTGCGACAGCACGGTCTTCTGGATGCCGACGCTCCAGTTTGATCGCGGCACGAACGCCCCGAACGGATACTATTTCGGGGTCGGGAAGAACAATTCGACCTACTGGGCAAACTTCGAGTT
>CAMJDE010000043.1 GCA_946404295.1 uncultured Clostridia bacterium
GGGCGTCCATCGGCTCGATCACCGATTCGTAGGGGGTCATCACGGTAAAGCTGTGCCGTCCGTTGACGACGTAGGTCAGGCGATAGGAGTTGTTCTCGTAGCGCCCCTCGACCGTGAGATCCTCGTCGGGCATCGTCTCGGGAAGTCCCTCCCAGCCGGCGAAGGTCGCGCCGTGCTTCTCGGGAACCTCGGGCGACTCGGTCGGACTGCCGAAGGCGATCCGGCGGCGGGTGAATTCCACGCCCTCGAGCATATAGACGAGATCGTGCTGAGCGGGGGTGAAAGTCCCCTCGATCACCACGTCGTGATCCGGCATTCTTGCGGGAAGGTCTCTCCATCCGCTGAACTCATAGGTGCCCTTGGAGGGAACGGCGACGTTTTTCAAGGACTCGCCCTCCGCGTACCATTCCGCGAAAGATACCTTGCCGTCAACCTTGTAGATCAGGCGGTAGAGTTCCTTTTGCTCTCTCCTCTGTGACATTCGTCAAATCCTCCGTCAAGCTTTTACGTACTTCGCGGTAACGGTCACGTCCTGCGCCGGCATGGTCTTCGGAGTCCCTTCCCATCCGTCGAAACGGAAGCCGTCCTTTTCGGGCGCGTCGGGGAGGACCGGCTCGGCGCCGTAAAGGACCTGCACGCGATCGAACTCTTCGCCGTCGACTTCGCAGACGACGCGGTAGCGTCTCAGGTAGTACTTACCTTCGGCGCGGACCTCCTCGTCGGGCATCGTCTTCGGCAGGTTGCGCCAGCCGCTGAAGACGTACCCTTCCTTCACCGGGACCTCGGGAGGCGTGATCGGCGTTCCGTAGTCGAACTCGTCGGAGAAGATCTCCTCGCCGTCAAGCGTGAAGGAGATGGGATGGCTGTTGATGTTGAAATAACCGTTGAAGTCGAGATCAAAGTCGGGCATCGTCTCGGGGATATCGCCCCAGCCGGTGAAGGTGTAGTGCTCTCTGCCCGGTTCGGGGATCGCGCGGATCGGCTCGCCGAAGGCGATCTTCTTCTCGAAGCGGTACTCGTCGTCGACGTTGAAGACCACGGTATGTTTGTTGGGCTTGAAGGTACCCTTCATCGTCAGGTTGGATTCGGGCATTCTCTTATACCGCTTGCCCCAGCCCGAGAAGGTGTAGCCCTCGAGTTCGGGGTTCGGGAGCCCGGTGAGGTCGGCGCCCGGCTCGAACTGATAGGTGGCGTAGGTCTCGCCGTTCATCACGAGCGTCAGCGTGTACGTATTCGCGGCAAAGGTGCCGTTGACGGTGAGAGGATGCGCGGGCATCACGTGAGGAAGCCCCTGCCAGCCGCTGAAGGTCAGCCCTTCACGCTCGGGGCTCGGGAGAGGCGTGATTTCGTCGCCGTAGGTCACCATGGCGTGATCGACCTCGACGCCGTCGATGGTATAGGTCAGGCGGAAGGAACCGCGGACGTACACCGCCTCGATGTTGAGGTGCGTCTTCGGCATAAAGACGGGATGATCCTTCCACTCCTTGAACTCGTAGCCGGGTTTTTCGGGGGCTTTGATGATCCGGATCTTTTCGCCTTCCTTCAGGAACTCGGTGTGGACGACGATCCCGTCCACCAGGTAGTTCAGTCTTTTCTGCTTTGCCATCTCGATATCCTCCCGTTATTTTCCGCTTCCCGTGCGCGCGAGAACGCGGAGATAATTATGGTACAAAACAATTATATCATATAAATTAAAGAAAATCAAGATGGAAAAAGGGGGTTTTTTTACTTTTTTCGGAAAAATCCCCTTTTGGAAGATGTTTTTTCACGCACTCGAAAAAAAGAGCCCCCGCGGGGTGTCCCGGAAGGTTGACCTTTATCTCTTCCCGTGGTATAATGGAACTGAAAGAAACGGGGGGTTTTATGAAAAACGGTACGACGGTGCTGTTCGACCTGGACGGCACGCTGATCGACACGTCGCGGGGCGTGATCGAATCCGCGCTCTATACGCTTGCAAAACTCGGCTATCCGACGGGCGAGTTCGGGGACTATCTTCCCTTTCTCGGTCCGCCGCTTTCCTTCGGCTTCGGGGTCGTGTGCGGGGTGAAGGAGTCCGACGTCCCCCGCGCGATCGAGATCTTTCGCGCCCGGTATATCGGGGAGGAGTGGTTTCTCCGTTCGACGGTCTATCCCGGGATCCCCGAACTGATCGCCGCCCTTCGCGGGGACGGTTACCGGGTCGCCGTCACCACCTCGAAACTGCAGCTCGCCGCCGAAAAGACGCTCGCGGTATTCGGGCTCTCCGACCTCTTTGATCTCGTCGTCGGGTCGGCGGATTCCGACGGGAGGAATACGAAAGCGGGGGTCGTCCGGTACGCGTTGAAAACCCTCGGCGCCGAGCCCCGGGACGCGGTGCTGGTCGGCGACCGTTGTTTCGACGCCGAGGGCGCCGGCGCGGCGGGGGTCGGCTGCGTCGCCGCGCTCTGGGGGTTCGGGAAAAAAGAAGAGTTCGCCCCCTACCCCGTCGTCGGGTACGCGGAAAAGCCCGCGGACGTCGGAGTCATCCTGTCGGGCTTCGCAAACCGATCATAAACGCGCCGCCCGGTCGGGCGGCGAAAAAAAGAAAAGCGGACGCCGCGAAGCGCCCGCTTTTCTTTTTTCGGGATCAGTCCTTTTTCTCTGCCTTTTCGGCAACGATCTGTTCGCCTTTGTAGGTCCCGCAGTTGCTGCAAACGCGGTAAGCCAGATTGTACTCGCCGCACTTCGGGCATTTGGAGAGCGTGGGAGCGTCGAGTTTCCAGACGCTGGACCGTCTCTTGTCTCTGCGTGCCTTCGACACCTTTTTCTTCGGTACTGCCATTGCGTTTTACCTCCTATGACAACGATCTGTCGATCTTTGTGAACTTATTTTTCGGTTTTCGCCTTTTCCTCTTCGCGGAGACGTTCGAGCACCGCGGCGAGGGGTGAGAGGCGGGGGTCGGTCTCGCTCGTTTTGCAGGAGCAGGATCCTTCGTTCAGATCCGTTCCGCAGATCGGGCAGAGCCCGCGGCAATCCTCCCGGCAGAGCACCCTTGACGGGAACTCGGAGAGAAGAAGCGCGTACGCCGGTTCGTCCAGGTCGAGAAATCCGTCCTCGACGACGGCAAAATCGTCGACCTTATCCTCGTCGAGCCCGTCCAGCATTTCCGGGGTGGCGACCGTTTTCTCGAGGGTGAACCGATAGGTTCCGGCAACGTCGGCAAGACACCGGGCGCAGGGTGCGACGAAATCAAGGGACAGATCCAGACGCAGCCGCATATAGCCGGCGGAGTTGACGACCTCGCCGCTTGCCTCAGGGGGAGAAGGAAAGCGAACGCCGTAAAGGATACTTCCGGGGTCGTTCGATTCATCGGGCAGATCCAGCGCGAAATGAAACGGCAGCGTGCGGCATTCGCCTGCCAGCAGGGCTCTCAGATCCAGTTTCACACTCTTCCTCCCGGTCGAAATCGGACGAAAACGAGGCGCGACGAAGCCGTCCCTTCGGGGGACGCGCCCAAAGTCGCAGATAATATTATACATAAGGGGCGCGCGGTTGTCAAGTCTTTTTTTCGCGCTTTCGGAATAATTTTCCGGGAGCCGGAGGACTGCCGGGCGCCCTCTTTGCCGCGGGGCGGCGCGAAGAGAGGCGTCCCTCTCCCTCGGCGGGGCGCGTCGGGCGAAAGGGGGCGGTTCTCAAAAAGTCAAGCAAAATCAGGACTTTTCCGGTTCTCCCGAGACGAAGAAGGTCATACTCGCCCGCCGAACGTCGGGGGCGAGACGGAAGGTGACGTGATACTGTTCGGGCATCGAAACGGCGTACTCCGCGGGCTCGCCCTCGTTGATCCCGACAGCGAAGGCGTCGCTGATCTCGGGCGGGCGGTCGATCCCCTCGATCGGGCGGCAGATCAGCGTCACGCCGCGGCGAGTCAGGCGAAAACCGTTCCCGTCGGGTGCGGGGCGCGAGAGCGTGTGCAGGCAGAGCGAGATTTCCCGCGGTTCGTCCTGCGAAAACTCGTCGGTGACGGTCAGGGCGCCGTCCGAGAGTGAAAACGACCGCGTCCAGCCGACGGAGACGGGATAGGCGCCGCCCGCGGAGACCGTCGCGCGGAGCGTTTCCCCGTCCTCCTCGGTCGAGAGGATCGACCCGACGGCGCGGTAGTCGTTCTCGTACTGTCCGACCCCGCCGAAGAGCGGGACGTTATGCGCGCGGGAAGTGTTGGTCCACTCGCGGTGATGCTTGGTGCCGTAGCGCCGCCCGAAGTAGCCCGAGGGCGAGAGCAGCGCGACGCCGCCGAAGAAGAGGGCGAAGCCGCCCTGATCGGGGTGGCGGTGCGAATCCGAACCGAAGCGCGACGCGCGGACGAGGCACGCGAGGTCACGTTCCGGCGCGTCGGGAGAGGTCCGCATGGCGATCAGCCCGGTGTCGGGGAAAACGGCGAGCCGCCCGGGTTCGGGGGTCGTCCCCTCGCGCGGGGTGGGCAGGAAGAGATCGAGCAGGTGCAGTTTATAGTACGCGGGGCTCTCGAGTTCGCGGCTCCGCTTCTCCGCCGACGGGGGTCCGAAGCGGCGGGCGTAATAGCGATAGGGGTTCTGCGCGAAGAAGCCCGGCCACTCTGCGTCGCTCTCGCCGGGGCTCCAGTAGCCGTCGCCGAAGGGGTGGTTTTCCCGGGACGGGTCGCAGAAGGCGAGCAGGAAACGGGTCAGGTTGCGGTAGAAGGGACGGGCGAAGAGACTCTTGCCCGTATAGCGTTCGACCGCCGAGAAAAAGGGGAGATACCAGCGGATATAACTGGTCGCGTAGAAGGGTCCCTCCGCCCAGCCGCCGTCGGTCCCACCGTAATGCGGGAAGATCCCGCCGTAGACGCGAAGGGCGTAGCCGAGCCACGAAAGAAGGGTTGTGCGGTCGACCACCCCGGCGTCGGCGAGCACGAGCGCCGCCTCGCCCAGATACGCGGGGAGCCGCCCGGCGTGCGAGTTGCCGGGGTGAGACAGATAATCGAGTTTGCGAAGCCGCCGCTCGCATTGGCGGGCGTAGTCGGCGATCCGCCTCGCGACCGTCGCCCGCTCGCCGTCCGAGAGGAGCGGATAAAGCAGGTCGTAGACGGCGGAGAGACACCGCGCGAGCGAAAGACCGATCTCGTCGCCGGTCTCGCTCTCGAGCGAGCACTCCCCGTCCGGGTCCCACGAGACGAAGGCGAGGAGACGCGCCCTCGCGGCTTCCCCGCTTTCGACGTCGCCGAAGAGGGCGTAGCCGAGCGACAGGGCGACGAGGTCGCGGTCGCAGTCCTCGCGGAAGCGACCGAAGTATTCGCGGTAGGGGAGCGCCGAGGGATCCCGGGCAAAGCGCGGGGGCTCGGGGATCGGGTCGGCAAGGGCGACCCGGACCGTGCGCCGGAGCGTCGCCGCCTCCTCGGGTCGTTCGGCGAGCAGGGCGGGAATATCGGCGGGGGAAAACAGATGGCGGGGATGCCCGGCGGGAACGCCCGCCAGCACCTCTTCGGGAGTCGGGCGAAGGAAAGGGATCGCGTCGGGGGAGACCGTGAAGCGTGTCTCTCCCCGGTGGGCGTTTCCCCGGATCACGTCCCAGATATAGGCGCCCGGGGCGAGGGGTTTTTCGGGAACGAAGCAGTTTTCGTCGCATTCGCTGCGCAAGACTTCCCCGTTTTCGTTTTTGACGACGACGACGTATCTCCCCTCTCCGGGGGCGGGCAGCCACGAGAAACAGGGCGGGGTCTCAAGGACCGTCGCCCCCTCTGCCGGCGCGGGAAACAGATCGTCGTTCCGCGCGCGCTCCCGGTTTTCCCACAGCGTCACTTTTCGTCTCCTTTTCGGTCGAACCAATGATACTTGCCTGTTTCGGGGTCGATCCGACCGATCTGTTTTGCCGGCACGCCCGCCACGATCGCGTAGTCGGGGGTGCTCTTGGTCACGACGGCGCCCGCGCAGATCAGGTTGCGCCGCCCGATCTTGCAGCCCGGCGTGACCGTGACGTTCGAGCAGAGCCACGAGCCGTCGCCGATCGTCACGCTCTCGTCGCCGTCGCCCTCGGTGCGGGCGGTGAAGGCGCCGGTCGCGGCGTCGAACTTGTGGTTGCCCGCGATGATCGAACAATGGGGTCCGATCAGAACGTCGTCCCCGACCGTCACTTTTCCGTTCAGGTAGCAATACAGCCCGATGAAACTCCGCCGCCCGATCAGGTCGGGGGCTACCCGGACGTTCGCGCCGGGCGCGATCTCGGTCTCCTTGCCCCCGAAGCCGAGGATCTCGGCGCGCAGAAGGTTGGAGCGCCTGTCGTTGGTCGCCATCGAGTAGACCGTGAACTTTTCAAACTCCTCCCGGGTCAGCCCGTGGATGGTTTCGTCGTTTTTCATCGTCCCGCTCCTTCGTCGTTTTGAATAAAGGCGGCGGAAAGAACGCGTCTTCCCGCCGCCGGGACCGCTTTACGCGATCACCTTCATAAAACTCTTTTTCCCGCGGCGGACGAGTTTGCCCTCCGCCAGTTCCGCTTTCGCGTAGGCCTTTTTGACGTCGCCGATCTTCTCGCCGTCGACCGTCACGCCGCCCTGCTCGACCGCGCGGCGCGCCTCGGATTTCGAGGGGACCAGCCCGGCTTTGACGAGGATCGTGAGAATATCGATCGCGCCGTCGGTAAAGTCGGCGTCCGAGAACGTGAGGGTCGGGACGTCGGCGTCCGCGCCGCCGCCGAAGAGCGCCTTCCCGGCGTTCTTCGCCTTTTCGGCTTCCTCTTCCCCGTGGACGGTCTTGGTCAGTTCGTAGGCGAGGATCTCCTTCGCCTCGTTGAGGCGGCTGCCCTCCCATTTTTCCATCTCGTCGATCCGATCGAGCGGCAGGAAGGTCAGCATCCGGATGCATTTCAGCACGTCGGCGTCCCCGACGTTGCGCCAGTACTGGTAGAAATCGTAGGGCGAGGTCTTTGCGGGGTCGAGCCAGACGGCGTTGCCCGCGGTTTTGCCCATCTTCTTGCCCTGCGAGTCGGTCAGGAGCGTGATGGTCATGGCGTAGGCGTCCTTGCCGAGTTTCCGGCGGATCAGTTCGGTGCCGCCGAGCATATTCGACCATTGATCGTCGCCGCCGAACTGCATATTGCAGCCGTACTTTTGGAACAGGTAGTAGAAGTCGTAGGACTGCATGATCATATAGTTGAATTCGAGGAAGGAAAGCCCCTTCTCCATCCGCTGTTTGTAGCACTCGGCGCGCAGCATATTGTTGACCGAGAAGCAGGCGCCGACCTCGCGGAGCAGTTCGACGTAGTTGAGGTTGAGCAGCCAGTCGGCGTTGTTCAGCATAATCGCCTTGCCCGGTCCGAAATCGATGAACTTCTCCATCTGCCGCTTGAAGCAGGCGGCGTTGTGGTCGATGTCCTCGCGGGTCAGCATCTTGCGCATATCGGTTCTGCCCGACGGGTCGCCGATCATCGTCGTACCGCCGCCGATCAGGGCGATCGGACGGTTGCCCGCCGCCTGCAGCCGCTTCATCAGCGTCAGCGCCATAAAATGCCCGGCGGTGAGACTGTCCGCCGTGCAGTCGAAACCGATGTAGAAGGTCGCCTTGCCTTCGTTGATCATTTTGGCGATCTCGGCTTCGTCCGAGACCTGCGCGACAAGACCGCGCGCTTTCAGTTCTTCATAGAGGGTCATTCCGTTTTTTTCCTTTCGGGGTCAGTTTTTACGATTATAGAAAAGTATAACAAAGAGACGGTCAAATGTCAAGTCTTGCGCCCGAAAAACCGTCGTGCGGGACGAACCCGAAATCGACGGTGCGCAGGGCGGGCGCGGCGTCCGCGAGGAACGAACCGAACAGCCGGGACGCGTGTCTCTCGCTTTGGTCGTGTCCGACCTCGACCGCAAGAAGCGGAAGGTCGTTCGCGTCGAGCCGCGCGTGGTAGGAGAGTTCGCCGGTCAGATAGAGATCGGCGCCCGCCTCCGCCGCCGCCGTCAGATACTCCTTGCCCGCGCCGCCGCAGACGGCGATCCGGGAAACGGTTTTCGGTGGGGTGCCGGCGTACTGCGCCCCCGGCAGTCCCGCCGCGCCGAGGATGAACGAGACCGCCGCCTCGGGTGTGAGCGGTTCGCGGAGCGTCCCGACGCGGGGGATCCCGTCGGCGAAGGGAACGACGTCCGTAAGGTTCAGCAGCCCTGCGAGATAATCGTTCAGTCCCCCCTCCGCGGCGTCGGCGCGGGTATGGCAGGAGATCGACGAGATCCCGGCGGAGAGCAGGCGGCGGATCCGCCGTCCCTGCCCGCTGTCCGCGACGATCTCCGACAAGGGATCGAAGATCAGCGGATGGTGCGTCAGGATCACGTTGCAGCCGGTCTTTTCGGCTTCGGCGATCGCTTCGTCGCAGGGATCGAGCGCCAGAAGGACCCCCGTCACGGGCGCGTCGGGGTCGGGCGAGACCTGCAAGCCGTCGTTGTCCCACTCGCAGGACAAAGCGCGCGGGAAACGGGCGTCGAGCAATTCCGACAGTTCACGAACGGTCATATTTCTTCTCTCTTTCGTTTCTCCCCGGCTTCGGGGCAGGCGTTTTTCAGTTCGGAGATCAGGGCGAAGAGCGCCGCGGCGCCCGCCGTATCGCCCCGCGCAAGGCAGCCGCCGCGTTCCTCTTCCCGCGCCTTGATCCTTCCGCGCACGAAGGCGGCGAAGGCGGGCGAGCCGGGGTTGCGCCGGGCGTCGGGGGTGCCGATCTCAAGGTCAAGCGGGGTGGGGTTTTCGACCGTTCCGGTGTAGGACGCGACGAGGCAGACGTAGGGTCGCCCCGACGCCATCCCGAATTTTTCGTCCGAGATCGTGAAGCCGGAAACGAAGAGCGCCTTGCGGAGCCGATCGGCGCGGGTCATCGGTTGGAGGATCAGCCGGACGGCGGGATCGCGGATAAACGGACATTCGGAGACGATCCTGGCGATCAGTTCGCCCCCCATTCCGCAGATCGCGATATCGGTCAGCCGACAGTCGGCGAGCCCGCGGAGCCCGTCCGCCTTTTTCACCTCGATCTCCCCGCTCTTCCCCGCTTCCTCGATCGCCTCGCGGGCGCGGGCGAGCGGTCCGTCGGAGACGTCGGTCGCGAGGGCGAAGGAAACGCGTCCCTCGGAAACGAGAAAAAGGGGCAGGCGGGCGTGGTCGGTGCCGACGTCGGCAAACCGCGCCCCCTGCCTCACGAATCCCGCCGCGAGCGACAGCCGCCCGTCAAGTGCGGTGCGCCGCTTCATTTCGAGTTCGAAAGAAACTCGTTGATGCGCTTGACGAGTTCGTCGGCGTCGGTGCCGTGGACGGCGCACGCCGCCTCGATCGTCTCACCGCGCGACGCGGGACAGCCGAGGCAATGCATCCCGATCTCGAAGAAGAACTGCGCCGTCTCGATATTCTCGTCAAGGACGTCGCCGATCACGGAATCTTTGGTAACGGTCATTTTGGTATTCCCCCCTCTTATTCATTCGTCCCTATTATACCCCCATCCCACGATTTTGTCAAGCGACCGGGACGCGGCGGCGAAAAAAGAAAACGACCGTCGCAGAAGAGCGCGGAAAGTCGCACCCCGTCGGCAAAAAAACGCTTTTCTTCTTCTTTTTCCCTTTACAAGAACCCCTTTTTGTGTTATACTGTATAAAGGAAGAAAGTGAAAGGGGTGACGGCATGGGACGCAAAGACCGTTTCTTCAACGAACGGAACGGCGCCGACGCGCTCTCCTGCAGTCTGATCGCCCTCGGCTTTTTCCTCGTGTTTCTGATCCTCGTCTGCCGCGGGCGCTATCTGACCCTGATCGCCCTTCTCCCGGTGGGGTTCGCGATCTATCGCATCCTCTCGCGGGATCTGCAAAAGCGGACGGCGGAGAACGAGGCGTTCGTCGGTTTTTTCCGCTCGCTCAGGGGGCGTTGGCGCCTTTTCCGCGACCGTTTCCGCGACCGGAAAACGCACGTTTATTTCAAGTGCGGCTGCTGTGAGAAGTGGATCCGGGTCGAACGCGGACAGGGGGTGGTCGAGGTGGTCTGCCCCGGCTGCAACACGGTTTCGCGGCTGGATACGGGATCGCCGAAAACCGAGGAGGAGAACGCCGACGAAGAAACGGCGGGACGCTCCCGGTAAAGACGGCGCCCCGACGTATTTTTCACTTGATTTTGTCGGATTTGCGTCCTCCCTGCCGAATCGGGGAGGATCGGAAAGAACGGAGGACTGTATAGATTGATCATCGCGATCGAAGAAGCAAGAAGTAAACTGATCGCGCTCCGGAAAACGGTCGCCGACCTCGGCGTCGCGTTCCGGATCGACGAACTGAAAGACAAGTCGGAGGAACTCGAGGCGCAGACGCTTGCCGAGAACTTCTGGAACGACGCCGCCGCAAGCTCGAAGGTTTTGCAGCAGATCAAGCAGATGAAGGACAAGATCGCCCTGCACGAGAACCTGTCGAATCGGCTCGAGGACGCGATCGCCCTCTGCGATATGGCGATCGAGGAAAACGACGAGAGCGTGACCGACGAGATCGTCTCGGAGGTCGAATATATCGAGAACGAGACCGAAAAACAGCGGCTCGAAACGCTCCTGACCGGCGAATACGACCGGAACAACGCCGTCCTCTCGTTCCACCCCGGCGCGGGCGGGACCGAGGCGCAGGACTGGGCGATGATGCTCTACCGGATGTATACCCGCTGGGGCGAAAAGCACGGCTATACCGTCAAACTGATCGACTGGCTCGACGGCGACGCGGCGGGGATCAAGAGCGCCACGATCACGATCG
>CAMJDE010000044.1 GCA_946404295.1 uncultured Clostridia bacterium
CAAAGAGCCCCACGCGCAAGGCGTGGGGCTCTTTGGTCGGGATGACAGGAGTCGAACCTGCTTGACCTTGCTCCCAAAGCAAGTGGGTAACCGTTACCCTACATCCCGGGGTCTTAATCATTATAGCAACCGCGCCGGGAAATGTCAAGCGGGAAGCGGGAAACGGGGGCGAAAGGAAACGAAGGACGGGGAACGGTCGGCGCGATTGCTTTTCGGGCGAGGGTGTGCCGACGCGGCGGCGGGGGCGGCGGTTGCCGTCCCGGCGAGAGGGGGTTCCGCTTCCGCGGGCGGGTCAATCCTGCCGCTTTTTCTTTTCGGCTTCCCTTGCGTCGTATTTGGCGCCGAGGATCAGGGCGCCGATGGCGAAGGCGGCGACCGCCGCCGCGGCGAGCAGCTGCCGGAGCGAGAACCGGACGCTTCCGTCGGTCGAAACCGAGAAGAGCGGTTTCTCGTCGTCCTTTCCGCGATAGACGGAAACGGTGCGTTGGTATTTGCATTCGATCTCACGGGAGAGCAGATCTTTCATTTCTTCGGCGTTCCTTTCTGTGATGGGCGGGCGTTTTCGGCGGAGACCGATCGGCTGTCGGGCGGCGGTCAGAGCGTGACCGACAGATAGTGGATCGGAAAGCCCTTTTGCGAGAAATTCTTTTCGTATTCGGTCTCGACGTTGCCCGCGTTGTAGGGAGAGTTGTGCAGGTCGCGGGTCAGGGCGTCGGGGGTCTTACCGAGCGCGGCGAGTTCCTCGAGCGTGAAGTCGAAAAGTCCGACGTTGTCGGTTTTGAAGCAGAGCCGCCCGCCTTCTTTCAGGAGCGTGAAGTAGCGTTCGAGAAAGGCGCGGTGGGTGAGACGGCGTTTGGTATGCCCCTTCTTCGGCCACGGGTCGCTGAAATTGAGGAAGATCGCGTCGAGCGAACGCGGCGCGAACCACTCGTCGAGCGTCGCGGCGTCGGCAACGGCGAACCGCAGACGGTCGGGGCGGTTTTCGGCTCTTGCCGCCGCCTTCTCGACGGCGTTGACCATCACGTTCGAGATGCGCTCGAGCGCGACGAAGCAGACGTCGGGGTGTTTTTCCGCCATCCCGCAGGCAAAGTCGCCCTTGCCGCACCCAATCTCAAGCCAGAGCGGCAGATCCTCGCCGATCACGTCGCAGGACGACTTGAAAGGCGCGGCGGGGCGCTCGAGCAGAAGATTCCGGCAGGCGGCGAGCCGTTCGGCGCCGTGCTTTTTGATCCGCATTCGCATAAAGAGAACAATCCTTTCCGGGGAGCCGACGCTCCCCGGTTCCCAGTATACCACATCGGGCGCGCGATTGCAAGAGAGGACCGAAAAAGAGGTCAGGCGCGCCCGCTCTCCATCGCGCGGAGCATCGAATCGAGGTAGACGCCGTACCCCTTCGTCGGGTCGCCGACCATCACGTGCGTGACGGCGCCGACCAGCCGCCCGTCCTGCAGGATCGGGCTGCCCGACATTCCGCGCACGATCCCGCCGGTCAGCGCGAGCAGGGCGGGATCGGTCACTTTGACCGAGAAACAGCGGGCGCAGCCCGACCGCGCGGAAAGATCCCCGAGTTCGACCTCGTATTCGCCGCGCGCCCCGTTTTTGAGCGTGCAGAGAACCGTCGCGCGCCCCTCGCGCACCTCGTCGGGCGAGGCGACCGGGAGCGGATCTCCCGCGGGGATCTCGGAGAGCCGACCGAAGACGCCGTACTCGGTGTTCGAGACGACCGTCCCGATCCCGCCGGGTCGGAGCATCCCCTTGAGTTCCCCGGGTTCGCCCGCCTTGCCGCGCTCGATCCCGTCAAGGATCACCCCGGTCACGGTGCCGTGTTTTAAGCGGATCGGCTTCCCCGTCTTGCCGTCCCCGATCGCGTGTCCGAGCCCTCCGAACGCCCCGGTCTCGGGATCGACGAAAGTCACCGTCCCGATCCCCGCCGCGTTGTCGCGGACGAAGATCCCGAGCTGCGGGGTCCCGCCGTCGTAGCAGACGGGCGTCACCGTGATCGGAAGCGTCTTTTCGTCCCGGAGAACCGAGAGTGTGAGCGGGCGCCCCTCCGATCCCGTCACCGCGTCGGTGAGATCCCGCACCGTTCCGATCTTTTTATCGCCGACCGCGACGATCAGGTCGCCCGGGCGAAGCCCGGCGTCGAAACCGACCGAACCGCCCTCCCGTGCCCCGACGACCAGCACCCCGTCGCACGCGATCCGGATCCCGAACACACCCCCGCCGGGGATCAGTTTCCGTCCCCCGCCGTCCCTCTCGCCGGAATTGTCCGCGGGGATCTCCTCGCGCCCGCACGCCTCGCCCCCGTCGATCTTCGGAAACAGTATGCCCGGGATCCGGAAGCGGATCTCCCCGCGCGCCGCAACGCACGGTTCGCTTGTCCCTTCTCCCGGCTCCGCCGCCGAAACCCCGACGGTCAGGGCGACCGTCAGCAGCAGCAGAGCAAGCAGCCCCGCCGCGATCCTCCATCCTCTTTTGTTTTTCATTTCCCGCTCCTTGCATTCTTTTTTGACGCCGCTTCGCTCGCTTTTTCGTCGCGGTTACTATGCGCCGCACGGCTCGATTTATCCGAGGTAATCTTTTGACCCGTCGACCATATCCTGACTTTTCAAGTCAAAAAAACGCCGAAAAATCCGACGAAAATAAGAACCGCCCCCTCGTTTGAGGGGGCGGCGGCGGGGTCGGGTCAGCGGGATCGGAGCAAGAAGCGGTCGGCGTCGGCGAGGGCGGCTTTGACGGCGCGGGTGATCGCGTCGGGGATCGGCGCGAGCAGACGGCTGACGTCGGCGTCCGACGGGACGAGGGTCACGACAACCGTGAAGCGGTCCTTCGTCTCGTCAAAATACCAGTTTCCCCGGCAGGCGGCGAGTTCGTTTCCGACCACGCCGAGATACCGATCGGAAACCCCGAGCGCCTCGCGTTCGGAGAGTCGGCGGGGCTCGGTCTTGTCCGCCGTAAAGAGGATCGCGATCAAGCCGTCCTTTCCTTCCGCCCTCACGCGCGGGTCGCCGAGGACGGGCGAACGCGAAAGAAAACGGTAGATCAGGGTCAAAAGATAGGCGAAGCGTTCTTCCGGCACCTCGATCGCGGTCTCGCGCGGAAGGACGTCCTCGAGGGCGACTTCGGTGTCGACCTCGCGCCGCACCGCCTCCGCCCAGCGGCGCAGAAAATCGAGCAGGAGCGCGGGATCGCGGCGTTCGTTTCGGTTCGCGCTTCCCCGTTTGTCGGCGCCCGGCGCCGGGTCGGGGGTCGCGCTCGACAGTTTCAGTTTCATTGGAGCGTCAGTTCGGCGAGCGTCTCGGCGGAGAAGGTCGGGCAAGCCGAGGAGTACGAGATCCCCGCGAGGTAGTTTTCCGCCTTCTCGGCGGTCGGGCGGTCGATCAGCGTCTCTTCGAGCATCAGATCGTAGATCGCGTCCGGGTCGCGCTCGTAGTCGGCGGCGTCCTTCGCGAGCCCGACGGCGAACCAGACCCCGTCCCCGCCCTCACGGATCTCGCCGCAGGCGAAGGGCGAGAGCGTGAAGAAGTCGGAAACCAGCGCGCGTTCGAGCGGGATCGATCCCTGGTTTTTCGAGACGTAAAAGCCGTGGTCCATTTCGTCGCGCGAGAGCACCTGATCCGAGAAGGTCGCGATCAGAACCTGCCGCACCTCGGAGTAGTCGGTCGCCGTCGCCAGACGGTCGCGCATCTCGTTCGCGACGGCAAGCGACTCGGCGCGGTTATAGAGATGCAATTCGTCGGGCACGAAGACCCAGACGCCGTGGGCGCAGTTCTCCGAATCGAAGAACGCCCGCGGATCGCCCGAAATTTGGTTATCCTTTCCGTAGGCGTATTTGTTCACGACGTAGTCGTAAAGTTTCGCCTGCGTCGCGTCGAAGCGATAGATCAGCCGATTCGCGGCGTCGGTCAGGTTCGCCGCCGCGAGCGCCTCTTTGTACTTTTCGCGGGTCCCGACGCCCTCGACCGTCACGCCGTTGATATCGCCGCCCTCGTAGTCGATCTTCACGCGGCGCAAAACCTCCGCGTCAATCTCGTCGCCATCGGGGTCGACCCCGATCTCCTTCGCCACGTCGAGCGTGGCGTAGATCAGGGCGATCTCGCGCATCACCGCCGTCCGCGCGGCGACGTAATCCTCCTCGGTCATCCCCTCGGTCTTACCCGAGTACATCGCCGAGAAGAAGGCGCGGTAGAGTTCGTATTTCACCTCGTGCCCGCCGAGCGTGGCGACCGGGGTCGCCTCTTTCTTCGACGAGGGGATCTCGGGATAGTCCCCCTTTTTGGAGCAGGCGGCAAGCGAAAAGACGATCGCACAGAGCGCGATCAAAGAGACGAGCGTCAAAAATAGGCGGCTTGATTTCCTCATAACAGATCTCCCGTCGTTCGGTTTCTCTTTTTTATTGTAACACGGATTTGTGTCCAAACCGTGAAAACCGGATTTTTTTTTTACTTGCCGCGACGTGAGGGCGTCTTCCCCGCCCGCTTCCCTCCTCCCTTTTAAGGGGTGCGTTTTGTCCCTTTACTTTTCGGACGATTTCGGTATAATAATATTCGGAAGCCGCAAACGAACGAAAGGAGACGCAACGTGAGTCTTTCACAAGCAATCGCGGAACTGCGGACGGAAAACGACCTCTCGCAGCAAGAACTTGCCGACCGCCTGTTCGTCTCGCGCGACCTCGTCTCCAAATGGGAGAGGGGGGAGAGGATCCCGGTCTTTCGGACGGTCGAGAAGATCGCCGAAACGTTCGGCGTTCCCGTCGACCGACTCTGCGACCGGCGCGCGCTGCTCGTCCGTGAACTCGAAGATTGCCTTCCGGGTGGCGGCGCCTATGAGGACGGCAAATTGACCGCGATCCTGGATCGCTTTCTGCGAAGGGTATCTCCGCGGACGGCGAATATCTTTCTCAATCGGTATTACTTACTGAAAACGACGTCCGAGATCGCAAAAAAATACGGGATCGGCGAAAACCACGTTCGCAGTATCTTATCCAAAACCAGAAGAAGACTGAAAAAAGCGTTACAGGAGGGAAAAGTATGAACGGAGATACGTTATTCGAAGCGCTGTCGCACGTCGGCGCGGATCTGATCGACCGCGCGTGCGAAAACCCCGCCTCCGACCGCCCGAAAAAGGCACGTCACCCGTTTGGGCGGCGCCTTGCGGCGATCGCGGGGTGTGCCTGCGTTCTTATCGTCGGCACGATCCTGTTTGCGCGTTTCTTACCCGGTCACGGAAACGTTTCGTCCTCCGGATTGATGCTGATGGCGGTGGACGCCGACGAGATCGACGTTGACGAACTCAACGCGAAAATAGGATATACGCATTGGACCGAACGGAACGATTATTGCGATGAGGCGCAACCGAAAAACTTTGAGATCGAGATCCTCGGTGAAACGGTTACCGGAACTTACGTCAGGTCGTTCTATCGGTACGGCTCGCTGGTTCCGTTCCATACCTATCGGGTCGAAGACGGGTCGGAGTTCGATATTGAGCCCCACGGAGAACTCACGCAGTATTCCTGGCCTCCGATGACAGCGAATGAAAGAAGAGACGCCGGAGAACGGATCTCCGACGAAGAAGCCGTCGCCATCGCCCGCGATCTGTTTGAAAGATTGACGCCCTATCACGCGGACGATTATTCGATCGACGTGGCGGCGTATTACGAAACGCTCGAAGTGATCGAGATCTTTTTCCACAAGGAAATGGCCGGGATCCCTACCGCGGATTGGGCAAGGATCTACCTTTATAAAAACGGGATGCCGTTGACTTTTTCGTCGTGTGCGCTCGGTACGTTCCCGAAAAACGGTTACCGATACTTTGATTATGACGCCATCGATCAGGAGGTCGTCGAATACTGTAACAAACAGGGACTCGTCAACTTGATCAAAAGTCTTGACGGTAACGTCTCGGAGCTCGATGAAACCGCGTTCGTTTCCGTCGGTTTTTGCAACTGGACCCACATGATCACCGCCGACAGATACGAAGGAGAGCCCTGCGTCGTCGTCTCGGTACAGATCCGGTATGAAACGGTCCGCGACGGAAACGCGGAGGAGAGCCGTATCGGTCTGACGTTCGTTTCACCGTCGGGCAAAATCCATGCGATCCCCTCTGATCCGGCAAAGCCGGTCAAAGAGATCGTCGAGCCGAGCAAAGGGCTGAACTACGCGTCCAACGGGGACGGGACCTGCTCGGTCACGGGGATCGGTACCTTTACAGGCAAACGCCTGGTCATCCCCGATACCTCCCCCGACGGAGATACCGTCACGTCCGTCGCCGACAACGCGTTTTGCGGGGTCGAAACGATCAGATCGGTTGTCCTTCCGGATACCGTAAAGAGTATCGGTACGAATTCTTTTGCCGCTTGTTCGCTCTCCGAGATCGATTTCGGCAACGGCGTTGAGTATATCGGTCCCAGCGCCTTCAATTCCGCCAATTATCTTACTTCCATCTATATCCCCGACAGCGTCAAGACGATCGACCAAGGCGCTTTCTGCTGGTGCATTCGCCTGAAAAACGTCTCGATCGGAAACGGGGTGACCTCGATCCATTCTCATGCGTTCTATCAGTCACAGGGCGTTCGTTATACGGAGTATCAAAACGGTCTCTATCTCGGGAATCGCGACAACCCGTATCATATTCTGTTCGACGTGATCGACAAGACGTGTTCCGCGTTTGAGATACACCCCGATACCAAGATGATCGCCGAATGGGCCCTCTGTGGTTGCCCGAATATTACCTCGCTCACTCTTCCCGAGGGATTGATCGCTATCGGGAAATACGCTTTTAGAGGTTGCACCGGTTTGACCTCAATAACGATCCCCGCAACCGTTACGGTAATCGGCAACGAGGCGTTCGACTGGTGTCCCTCTTTGACTGCCGTCACGTTCGTTTCAGGCGGTGAATGGACGCTTCGCTATCCCGAGGATTGGATCGAGCGGGATCCCGAATCTTTCGGCGCAGAATACGTCGTCTCGAACGGTACGCCCGAAAAGAACGCAGAGGATCTGACATACACCTACAAACACCAAAGTTGGGTCAAGAACTGACTTCACCCAAAATCAAACCGGCGACCGACGTTTTGTCGGTCGCCTTTCTTGTCGAAAGATCAACTTTTCCCGCGCGGCGCCCGCGCGGGGCTTGACAGAGGGGGGCAAAAGGTATATAATAAACTGAAATAACGGGGGCTACCCCGCATCATTCGGAGAAAGAACATGGCAAACGACAAGAAATTCGTGGAACAGATCACCCCGATGGAAGAGGATTTCGGGCAATGGTATACCGACGTCGTGAAGAAGGCGGAGCTGGTTGACTATTCCGGCGTGAAAGGGTGCATGGTCATCCGCCCCTACGGCTACGCCATCTGGGAGAACATCCAGCGTGATCTCGACGCGCGCTTCAAGGCGCTCGGGCACGAGAACGTCTATATGCCGATGTTCATTCCCGAATCCCTGCTCCAGAAGGAGAAGGACCACGTCGCGGGCTTCGCGCCCGAGTGCGCGTGGGTGACGATCGGCGGGCAGAACCAACTGTCCGAAAAACTCTGCGTCCGTCCGACGTCCGAGACGCTTTTCTGCGAGCATTATAAGAATATCATCCACTCCTACCGCGACCTGCCGAAACTCTACAACCAATGGGCGAACGTCGTGCGGTGGGAGAAGACCACCCGCCCGTTCCTCCGCACGTCGGAGTTCCTCTGGCAGGAGGGACACACGATGCACGAGACCGAGGAAGAAGCCCGCAAAGAGACCCTGCAGATGCTGAAGGTCTACGAGGACTTCTACGCCGAGGCGCTCGCGATCCCCGCCTATACCGGGCGCAAGACCGAGAAGGAGAAGTTTGCCGGTGCGGAGGAAACCTACACGATCGAGCCGATGATGCACAACGGGGTCGCGCTCCAGGGCGGCACGTCGCACTACTTCGGCACGGGATTTTGCGAGGCATTCGGCATCACCTTCACCGCGCGCGACAACACGCAGCAGTACCCGCACCAGACCTCGTGGGGCGTTTCGACCCGCTCGATCGGCGCGATCATCATGACCCACGGGGACAACAGCGGTCTGATCCTGCCGCCGCGCGTCGCGCCGATCCAGGTCGTGATCGTCCCGGTCGCGCAGCACAAACCCGGCGTGCTTGAAAAAGCCGAAGAGATCCGTCAAAAACTCGCGGCGAAGTCCGTCCGCGTCAAGCTCGACGACAGCGACAATTCGACGGGCTGGAAGTTCGCGGAGTACGAGATGAAGGGCGTGCCGGTCCGGCTTGAGATCGGTCCGCGCGACATCGAGAACAATTCCTGCGTCCTCGTCAGCCGCGTCACCCGCGAGAAGGTCGTCGTTTCGCTCGACGGGATCGAGGAGGCGGTCGAAAAGATGCTACAGCAGGTGCACGACGAACTCTACGAGCGCGCGCTCCGGAACCGCACCGAAAAGACCTACGACGCCCGTTCGTTCGACGAGTTCCTCGATATCGCCGCGAACAAGCCCGGCTACATCCGCGCGATGTGGTGCGGCGACTCGGCGTGCGAAGACAAGATCAAGGACGAAACCGGCGGCGTCAAGTCGCGGTGCATCCCGTTTATCGAAGATCATCTGTCCGACGTGTGCGTCTGCTGCGGCAAACCGGCGAAGCATCTCGTCATCTGGGGTCGCCAGTATTGACGGACGACGCGCGGATGCACGCACAGACCGAAAAACGAATGGATAATTTAATGATCCGTTAAAGCATTTCACTCTGTGAAAACTCTTCGCATTGATAAACGCAAATTAAGGTTGAAACCCGTTCGCGAAACGCGAACGGGTTTCTCCATTTGATTATAATTCGTTTTTCTATCCCCGCTCTCACCCTCTCGACGTATGTATATACGCCTTTGGGGTGAGAGCGGGGATTCTGCACGCACCTGCGCGCGCCTGATAACTCGAGCTGGCGCGGTTAGGGTCAAGGTGACGACGCGCGGACAATGAAATCCGTTCCCTGCCCCGTGGCAACAATCCTTCAACCCACCCGCGCCAGCTATTGTCCCCTGACGGGCGGAGGTGGATGGAGAAAGCCCGTTTGCGACCCGAAGCTGTATAAGCATACTGCGAGAGGGAGCAAACGGGATTAGAAAAACGAATACAAATAAAATGGAGAAAAGCGTCCGCGTTTGCGGGCGCTTTTCATCCGAAAAGATGCGCTGTGTTTGGTGTTGCGCTATGCGGGGGCGGGTTTCTCTTGAACGAACTTTCGTTTTTCGATCTCCGCCTCATCCGCCCGTCAACCCCTCTGCCAGGCTTTTCTACTAAACAATACTATGATCGGAAAGATCTCAAGTCGGCCCGCGAGCATATCGACGATCAGGACGATCTTCGAGAGGATCCCGAAGCCGGCAAAGTTGGACGCGGGACCGATCATCCCGAGCCCGGGTCCGACGTTATTGAAGCAGGCGAGGACGGCAGAGAGGTTCTCGGTCAGCCCGAAGGGCGACGCGAGGGCGAAGCCGTCGAGCGAGACGAGGATGAAACTCGCCGTCGCGATGAAGACGTAGGCGGCGAAATAGGCGTTGGTGTTGGCGACGATCTTCTCGGGCACCGATTTGCCCGAGAGGCGCACGGTCTGCACCTTCTGCGGGTGCATAACCTCGCCGATGTTGCGCTTCATGATCTTGAAGAGCATCACGATCCGCGAGCATTTCAGCCCGCCGCCGGTGCTGCCGGCGCAGGCGCCGATCGCCATCAGGATCAGGAGGATCGCCTTCGAGAAGGCGGGCCAGAGCGCCTCGTAGTCGGTGGTCGAGTATCCGGTCGTCGTGATGATCGACGCGACCTGGAAGAAGGCGTGGCGGATGGTTTCGCCCACCCCGCGATAGACCCCGTTCCGGAGCAGGTTCCAGACGATCAGTCCGACGCTGCCGAGGACGGTCAGAAGGTAGAAGCGGAGTTCCTCGTCACGGAAGACCGAGCGCACGCGCCCGAGCAGGACGAGATAGTGGATCGAGAAATTGATCCCGAAGAGGAGCATAAAGACGGTACAGACGTTCTGGATATACGGGCTGAAACTCGCGATGCTGTCGTCGAGCGTCCCGAATCCCCCCGTTCCGGCGGTGCCGAAGGCGGTACAGACCGAATCGAAGAGCGACATCCGCCCGATGAGCAGGAAGATCACGTTCAGGGCGGTCATGGCGATATAGATGAGGTAGAGCACCTTCGCCGTCTGGCGCATTTTGGGAACCAGTTTGCCGACCGAGGGGCCCGGGCTCTCCGCGCGGAGGATGTGGAGCGTGTAGCCCTCGTTGCGTCCGCTGACCGGGATCAAGGCGAGCAGGAAAACCAGAACCCCCATACCGCCGAGCCAATGGCTGAAACTCCGCCAGTAGAGGATCCCTCTCGGGAGCTCGGACGGATGCGGAACGACGGTCGACCCGGTGGTCGTGAAGCCCGAGACCGTCTCGAAGAGGGCGTCGAGGAAGTTCGGGATCGCGCCCGAAACGATGAACGGAATACACCCGAAGAGGCAGAGGACGATCCAACTGACCCCGACGCAGACCATTCCCTCCCGGGCGTAGAAGTCCGATCCGGCGCCGCGCGAGAGGACGTACAAGAGCGCCGAAACGACGCCTGCCGCCGCCATCGCGACGAGAAACCCGACGATCGAACCGCTCTCCCGGTGGAAGAGCGAGATCATCAGGGCGGGAACCATGGACGCCGTCTCGATCGCGAGGATCAT
>CAMJDE010000045.1 GCA_946404295.1 uncultured Clostridia bacterium
GGAAGGCTCCATATCGCTGTTGATATAGTTGCTGAAATACGGCGTGCCGTACTTCGCGGTCATCTCAAAGAGGAGCTTGTTGTTCTCGGTCTCGGACCAGTCGAAGTCGCGGGTGATCGAGTAGGTCGGGATCGGGTACTGGAAGCCGCGGCCGTTCGCGTCGCCGTCGATCATGATTTCGATGAAGGCGCGGTTGACCATCGCCATCTCTTTCTCGCAATCGCCGTAGGTGAAGTCCATATCCTTGCCGCCGATGATCGCCGGCTCGTTCTTCAGGTCTGCGGGGATCGTCCAGTCGAGGGTGATGTTGGTGAACGGCGCCTGCGTGCCCCAGCGCGACGGCGTGTTCACGCCGTACACGAAACTCTGGATGCACTGCTTCACTTCCTTATAGGTGAGGTTGTCCACCTTGACGAAGGGAGCGAGATAGGTGTCGAACGACGAGAACGCCTGCGCGCCCGCCCACTCGTTCTGCATGATACCGAGGAAGTTGACCATCTGGTTGCAGAGGGTGGAGAGGTGGCTGGCGGGAGAGGACGAGATCTTGCCCGGAATACCGCCCAGCCCTTCGCGGATCAATTGTTTGAGCGACCAACCGGCGCAATACCCGGTCAGCATCGACAGGTCGTGGATGTGGATGTCGGCTTCGCGGTGGGCGCGCTCGATCTCGCCCGAGTAGACCTCGGAGAGCCAGTAGTTCGCCGTGATCGCGCCCGAGTTCGAGAGGATCAGACCGCCGACCGAGTAGGTCACGGTCGAGTTCTCTTTCACGCGCCAGTCCATCGCCTTCAGGTAACTGTCGACGATCTCTTTATAGTTCAGAACGGCGTTCTTGGTGTTGCGGATCTTCTCCCGCTGCCGACGGTAGAGGATATACGCCTTCGCCACGTCGGCGTAGCCCGACTGCACGAGCACGTTTTCCGCGCTGTCCTGGATCGCCTCAACCTGGATCAGCCCCTCTTTGATCTTCGGCTCGAAATCCGCCGTGACCTTCAGGGCAAGAAAGTCGATAACGCTCCCCTCATAATTTTTATTTTGCGCGATGAACGCCTTTTCGATGGCGTCCCTGATCTTGGACAGGTCAAAATCAACAATACTGCCGTCTCTTTTTTGTACGCGATACATAAAAATCCTCTCCTTTGTCGGTTCCTTAGATAAAATCAAGTGCGGCAACCAAGCAGGTCGCTGCACTTGATTTCTGCGGTTTATACCGCTCGTTCTCCCGGTCGTTCCGCGTCGAACTTCCGGGTGTCCCTCACGCTATTTCGGAACTGCGTCTATTATATCATTCCCGCTTATGCTTGTCAATAGCAAAACGCAAAATATAGTAATTTTTTTTAAAGTTGGCACAATATGTTGTGCATCCGACGCAAAAACGGCACAAACGGAAAGAGGCGAAAAACCGCTCGGGAGAGGGCGTTTTCGACGGTTTTCGGGGGCTTTCGGACGATTGACAAGCGGCGAAAACTGTGGTACAATAGGGACGGAATTTGAGACGACCGGGGCGAGCCCCGGGGGAGGGATTATGAACTGTGTGAACTGCGGCTGCCGCCTGACCTTCTTCAACGAGACCGACGAACTCTGGAGCGGGACCGAACGCGCCTTCTGCACCTCGTGCCGGAAGAAGATCACGCCGTTTCTCGAGGAACCGGCGCTGCCCGACAACCTGACTCATCTGCGCGACCGCCGCGACGCGCTGATCGCGCGCGGCGTGACCCCGGAGGGGTACGCCCATCTGACCGAGTACTGTCGGCATCTCGACGCGCTGCTCTCGCGCAGACGGCAGGCGATCCCCGCCGAGATCGAGCCGGAACCGATCCCGCCCGAGACGGACGGCGACGACCCCTCCGCCGCGCCGACCGTTCCCGCGAACGGGGATCTGCTCGCCGCCCTCGCCGCGCAGAAGAAGCAGAACGAGCGGATCGAGGCGGAACTCGACGATCTTTCGACCGAACTCGGCGACGGAACGCGGATCCTCGGCGACCGGATGGAGCGGCTGCGCGAACGCGTCCGCCTCCTGATCTACCTCGCGTCGATCGGCGCCGTCGGCGGCGTCCTCGCCTTCCTCGTCTCCCTGATCGTCCTCTTCCGCTGAACGGCAACGCCGACCTCCGTTTCCAAATCACCCCCAACGGGGGTGTATGTAATCCGCCCGCGGCGCGGGCGGTATGTAATCTGCGCGTCGGACGCGCAGTATGTAATCCGCTTGCCGTGCAAGCGGTATGTAATCAAGCGCCGACGGCGCTTGGAGCGCCTCCCCCTACGGGGGAGGTGGCACGGCTTGCCGTGACGGAAGGGGCACCCCGAAGATCGCTGATAGAAGCCCCTTCCACCGCCGAGGCGGTCCCCCTCCCCCGTTGGGGAGGCAAGGAACCGTCGCCCTGCGGGCGAATTACATACCGCTCTGCGAGCGGATTACATACCGTCCTGCGGACGGATTACATACAATGCTTCGCATTGATTACATACCACGCTGCGCGTGGATTACATACTGCCCTGCGGGCAGATTACATACCGCGCTCCGCGCGGATTTGGAACCCGTTCCGCGCGCACGCACACGCATATAAAGAAAAAAGGAGCGAACCCGTGAAACGAACGACCTTCGACTATACGACCCCGACCGAACCCGCCGCGCTGCTCGCCTCGATCGACGAGCGCGTCGGGGAATACAACGCGCTGCAGGGCGACCGCCGCGCGCTCTTTGCGCTCAAGGACGCCGATCCGGGGAAGGGGACCTTCACGCTCCGCGTCCGCGAGGGCGCAACCCCGGAAGGAAACCTCGACCTGTCGGTCTCGGTCACCGAAAACCAGGACGGCGGCGCAGGGATCCGCGCCACGCTCGCCCACGACCCCGCCGACGGGGAGCCGACCTTCGGAAGCCGGCTTTACGGGCTGTTCCTCGCGGGATTTGCGCGACTTACCGTTCTTGCGCTCTTCTACGGGATCATCCTCGGCGTCTCGTTCCTCTTCCCGGGGCGGAACTTCTGGATCCCCGCGATCCCGCCCGCGATCCTCCTCGTCTCGATGATCGTCCGCGCGATCGCCGTCCGCCGCCGCCTCCCCCGCCGCGTCGACCGCTTTTTCACCGACTTCTGCGGCGGGAAGGCACGTCCGCTTTCCTGAAAGAAAGCGGAGCAAAGAGCTTCCTTGAACTCCGGGGTTCTTGCACACGCGGTTTCACAAGCGAAACGACGTGTTCGCTGTTCTTTTCGGGAATACTGTACCGCGCGTGCATTATTTTGCACGCGCCGTTTTAATCTTTCAAAAAAACGCCAACCTTTTCGCGGTCAGCGTGTCTTTATATGTAACCATTAAAAAAAGGGGCAAACGAGTGAACAGAGAAAAAGCTGAAGGAATCATCGCCGAGTATATGAAACCCGTGTTCGGCTTTGCGTTGAAGCGCTGTAAAAACGTCCACGACGCGGAAGATCTTTCCCAAGAGATCATTCTGCGGGCTTACCGTGCGCTGCTGTTACGCGACGATATCGAGGACGCGGGGCGGTTTGTCTGGACGATTGCACGCAACGCGCTTGCTAATTATTATCGGGACACGGCGAAATATACGGTCGTTCTGTCGCCCGACGTGGCGGACGACGGCGCGTCGCCATTCGATCTTTTGTCCGACGCGGAAGAAAAGAAAACCCTGAACCGTCTGCGGGACGAGATCGCGTATCTGTCAAAAGTGCAGAGACGGATCGTGACGCTCTATTACTTTGAAAATAAAATGTTGGGGGAGATCGCAACCGAACTCGATTTGCCCGTCGGAACGGTCAAATGGCATCTGTTCGAGGCAAAAAAAGAACTGAAAAGAGGTATGGAAAAAGTGAGAGAAGCCGGCGAACTGAAATATAATCCCATCAAACTTGTCGATATCGGAATCAACGGTACCATCGGAAAGAGCGCTCCGCGTCCGCATCTTCGCAGTACTCTGTCGCAGAATATCTGCTACGACGTCCGCGACCGTGCGAAAACCGTCGGAGAGATTGCGGACGATCTCGGCGTTTCTCCCGTTTTTATCGAGAGCGAAGTTGAAGAACTGGAGGACTACGGTCTGCTCGTCAAAAAGAAAGACAAGTATCTCGTTAATTTCCTTCTTTCGGATTATACGGACGACTTTCTGCTTTTTGAGTGCGAAACTTATCGGCGGGCGGCGACCGACTTCGCAAATGAACTGTTCGATGAACTGACGTCGTCCGGAATCCTTGACGATCCGGCGATCCTGTGCGGGCAAAACGTCGGTTCTCCCGGCAAGGCGCCCGCCCCGAGGGATCGGAACTTTCTTCTTTGGACGCTGATTCCGTTTATTTCCGACGGGGGAGTTCATCTCAACAAAATCAGGGACTGTCGTATCCGATTCGACGAAGTCGCCACGATCCGTCCGGACGGGGGAGTCAACATTTTTCACGCCACGCTGGATCGTCCCCGTTCTTTGCCCGCAAACTACGTGGAGATGAACCAATGGGTGGGACCGATGTTCTTCGGGCGCGACCGGTATGCGCTCTGGATGATCGATACCGAATGGAGCGACGCCAGATTCACCGGGGACGGCGTTATGGCGGAGAAAATGACGCGCGTGCTCTGCGATTACGCCGCCGAGACGTCGGGAAAGGTCTTGCCGAAAGACGAATACGTCTGGCTTGCCGAAAACGGATTCGTCAGGACAGCGGGAGAATACGACGGCGATTTTCAACCGACGTGGCAGACCGTTTCGTTTGCAAACGCCGCCATTCGGGAAAAACTGCTCTCCATCGGGAAACGGCTTCGGGAAAAACACCGGACGGAATGGGACGAATTGAGAGGAAACTACGTCAGGGAAGTGCTCAAGACGATTCCCGCGCACCTCTCTCGGGTGAAAGAGTTTGAACTGCAGTTTTTATTTAACAGCGTCGTGAGCGATCCCCTGTTTTGTCTGCACTGCATCCGGGCGCTGCTCGATAACGGGAAACTGCAGCCGCCCGCAGAAGAACAGAAAAAGACGCTGACCGTTCTGATTTTTCCGCAATAAGAACCCCTCATCCGAAATCAAACGACGGAAAGACTCTTCGGAATCTCGATCTTTCCGTCATTTTTATTAGGTGAAAAAATGAAAAGAGAAAAAACGAAACACAGTCTGTTTTCAAACGTCGCGTACGCTCTGCGCAATATATGGACGTGGGATAAAGCGTTCTATCTGTTCTTTATCCCGAGTATTCCTCTTGCGGTTTTGCTGCCGTTGGCCGCGACGTATTTTCCCAAGGTGCTGATCGACGCGGTTGAATCCGGGCAAGATAACCGACGAATCCTTTTGATTGTCGGGATCTATTTCGGCGCTCTGCTGATCGTAAAATTGCTGAACGGTTTTTGCAGTAGCAGATTGATGATGCGCCAGTACAATCTGTCGCTGCGCTACCAACACGCGATTACGGAAAAGTATATGCGGACGGATTTCGTGAATACCGATCATCCCGACGCTCTCTTAAAGTATCAGCACGCCATGAACGATGCTTGCTCCGGACAATGTGCGCCCGAGTTTATCTGGCAGTCCTTGATGGGACTGTTCATCAGTTTACTCGGGATCGTTACGTACGGGTCGATCATCTTTCTTGTTTCTCCATGGATCATAGCGCTATTATTCCTTTCGGCTTTCATCGCTTATCTGATCACCCGCTGGCAAAGGAATTATATCGAGAAAAACAAGAACGTCTGGGGGAGCATTGACCGAAAGATCGGGTATCTGCAGAGTTTCTCGCAAAAGTTCGACTATGCGAAGGATATTCGCGTATACGGGATGTTCGATTGGTTTTCGGATATGCTGACCGGGTTTCATAAGGAACGGTTGAACTGGACGAAAAGAGTCAGTACGCGCACGCTCGCGGGAACGTGCGTGAACGCCGCTCTAACCTTGCTGCGCAACGGACTGGCGTATGCGGTGCTGATCGCGATGGTCCTGCGAAACGAGATCGGCGCGGGGGATTTCGTCTTTCTGTTCGGCGCCGTGACGGGCTTTTCGGCGTGGTTGAACGGGATCGGAAACAGAGTGAACGACGTGGTACACAAGAGCGTCAAAATCGATTATTACCGCGCGTATTTCGAGATGGACGAGACCTACAATCACGGTGTCGGCTGTCCGCTTCCCGCGGAATCCGAGATGCCCGTCGAAATCGAGTTTCGGAACGTTTCGTTTCGCTATCCATCCTCCGACGCCGAAGAGGACACTTTGAAATCCGTCAATCTGAAAATCCGAAAAGGTGAAAAACTGGCGATCGTCGGTCCGAACGGAGCCGGGAAAACAACGCTTGTGAAACTCCTTGTCGGTTTCTATTATCCCACCGACGGAACGATCCTGCTGAACGAGCGCGAACTGACCGAGTACAATATCGAGGAGTATTATTCACTGTTCTCGGCGGTGTTTCAGGATCTTTATCTTCTTCCCGTGACGATTGCGGAGTTCGTCTCTTCTTCCGACGGCGAAATCGACCGGGAAAGAGTTTCGGACGTTCTCCGGCAAGCGGGGCTGAAAGAGAAGATCGCTTCTTTGCCGAACGGGATCAATTCCAGACTGATGAAGGGCGTATTCGACGATTCTGTTGAGTTCTCGGGCGGGGAAAAGCAGAAATTGATGCTCGCCCGCGCGCTTTATAAAAACGCGCCGGTGATCGTCCTCGACGAACCGACGGCAGCGCTGGATCCAATCGCGGAAAACGAACTTTATTTGAAGTACCACGAATTGGCGTCGCGCAAAACGTCCGTTTTCATCTCCCACCGACTTGCTTCCACCCGGTTCTGCGACCGGATCGTGTTTCTTGACCACGGGGAGATCGTCGAAAGCGGTTCCCACGACGAACTCATGAAACGCGGCGGGAAATACGCCGAAATGTTCGAGGTACAAAGCCACTATTACAAGGAGGAGAAAGATGCGTAAAGATAACCCCAATCGCCGCGCTCTGAAACTGCTGCATTCTTTCTGTCCGTCCTATTTTCCGCTCCTTGTTCTGAAATCGTTTTTCGAGAAACTGACTCCCTTTTTCAACCTGTACCTGTCTGCCGAGATCGTCAACGAGATCGTAGGCGCAAGGGATCAAGAACGGCTGATCACTCTTGTCCTGATTACCGTGATCGGCAATTTCGCGATCGCGGTCGTCGGGGGAATATTGAACCGGGCTTTCGTTTGCAGGGAGACGGTTCTCTATCAGCGGGAAAAGGCGTATTTCAACAAAACAACGCTGACGCTGGACTATGAAGATCTCGAGAAGCCGGACGTTCGCCAACTGCGGCGCAAAATCAACGAATCCGCCAAGATCAATTCTCACGGATCGCGCTTGCTGCTGATGTCGGTCGGACGATTGGTGAACATCGCGATCAACGCCGTTCTGGCGCTGTTTCTCGGCGCGGAAATGTTCTCTTTAATGATTCTGTCGGGATTCCGCTGGCAGATCCTTTTGCTTGCCGGTCTGATCGTTTTTCTGGTTTTCTTTCACGTTTGGTACTGCTTCAAAGAGAAGGCGAAAAACGCGGCACTCTCACGCCAGGTATCTCAAACGATGATCGACGAAAACCGGATTGACGACGCGATGGACTGTTACAATATGGGCAAGGACGTCCGTCTTTACCGTCAGGACAAGTTGATTATGAAAATTAAAACGTTTGCGTTTGATCTTCATAAAAAGGCGTTCAAACTCCAAGCGTCAAAACAGTTTCTTTACAGCATCCCTCTGCTGATCGCCGAAAGCGTGCTGCAAGGCGTCGTTTACGCTTTCGTTTGCTTCTATGCGATTCTCGGCGCGTTCGGGATCGGGAGCATCATAAAATACGTCGGGTTTGTGGAGACCGTTATCGGATGTATTACCAGTTTCTTTGCGGTCACGGCGGATATCAAGTATAATACGCCTTTCGTTCAGGATTATCTTGCTTACTTCGATATCCCGGTGAAAATGTATCAAGGAACGATCCCCGTTGAAAAGAGGTATTTTTGCGAGGGCGGCGACAACGAATATGAAATCGAGTTTCAAAATGTTTCTTTCCGGTATCCCGGATCGGATTCGTACGCTTTGAAAAACGTCTCGATCAAATTCAGAATCGGGGAAAAGCTTGCGATCGTCGGGATGAACGGATCGGGCAAAACGACGTTTATCAAACTGCTGTGTCGGTTATACGATCCGACCGAAGGCGTCATCCTGCTGAACGGAATCAATATTCAAAAGTATAACTCGCTTGAGTATTTGTCGATCCTGTCGGTCGTTTTCCAGGATTACAAACTGTTTTCGTTCTCTCTTGCCGCAAACGTCGCGGCTTCCTCGGAATACGACGAAACGGCGGTCGTGGAGGCCCTTGAAAAAGCCGGTTTCGGGGAACGCCTGAAAACGATGCCGAACGGGATAGAAACGGTACTGTATAAGGACTTTGAGCAATCCGGCACGGAAATCTCGGGCGGCGAAGGGCAGAAAATCGCCATCGCGCGGGCAATCTACAAAAACGCGCCGTTCGTTATTCTCGACGAGCCGACCGCGGCGCTTGATCCCATTGCAGAATACGAAGTGTATTCCAAGTTCAACGAGATCGTCGGCGACAGGACGGCGATCTACATCAGCCATCGGCTGTCCTCGTGCCGCTTCTGCGATCGGATCGCCGTGTTTGACAACGGGCAGATCGTACAACTGGGTACGCACGAAACTCTTGTAGCGGACGAAACGGGAAAATACTATCAACTGTGGTCTGCCCAAGCGCAGTACTATACTTGAGTTCCTGCGGCGCATTCTGAAAACGATCTTGAACATAACCAAATTAGTTAAGTTAGGTAAAAGAATCTCTATAAACCAAATCGGATTATAGAGATTCTTTTTTATCCATTATCACTCAAATAAATCTTGCATTCACTAGCGAATCCTCGAAAAAGCATAAAAAGAGAAAGGCAAATAAAAAAGCGGAAGCGAAATTCGCTCCCGCTTGGCTTGATGGTTAACTTGAAGCTTTGACGCCCCAGATGCCCAGGGGCTTCTTTTCTTTGGGCACGGTTACCAACTCCTTTTCAACGAGTGTTTCAAAGAGCGCACCTACGGCATCGAGGCGGTAGTTAATCGCCGCGATCGTCCGACACTGATCTTTGACCGATGTGGGACAGTGATCGGCGAGCAGATCGGAGGCTTTCTCTGAATAGCCGAGGATTGCTTTGCACACTTCCGCAATCACGGGTTCGAGAATGCCTGTGATCCGGTCATAGACCGTTTGGTCGAAAACGGGGAAGGACGGCGCCAAAACACCGTTCTCGAGTTTGACGAATCCTTCGATAAGGGCTGCATTCACGCTTTCTTCCGGAACGCTCGGCAACTGCTTGTTTTCGATCGCCGCCAACGTCAGGGCGTAATTGTCCTTCCAATGCGCGTGATCCCAAATACCGCACTCCCTGAAAACGTTGTAATTCACGGTGGAAAACCAACACTTTCCGTCGTTGGACGGACATTTTAAAGATACGCCGTGCAAACGGAGGCTTTTGTAGTCGTTGTCGTGACCCCAGATGAATCCGTTCCCGCCGAGCGAAAGGGGCTTTGCCGCACCGTACGGAGCCGCTTGCTTTGCTTTCCAGAACGCATTGACGAACGCGATATTGAGAAGCGAGACAATCAGTCGGTTATCGTCGGAATCATTGCCGTCAAAGGGCATTTTCCGTACTTCCGGGAGAATAGATCGCGTCGCTTCAAAGACGTACTCTGCGGTTTTGTCAAAGAAGCCCTTCGTTTTGTCTGCGAAATCGTTTTCGAACTCTTCCGTCAGGATCACGAGATTCGTCGTGTACTTGTCTCCTTTTTTCAGAAGAACACCGGCTTCCGTCAAGAGGGTCAATTCGTCCTCGAGATACGGCATTGAAACGCCGAGTTCGAGCGACAGTTCCGCCGCGGTCATTGCCGTATAGTATGCGGCAAGAAGAACGGAGCCGGGGAGCTTCCTTTTGAAAAGACCGTGATAATAGTTGGTGTCACCCCAGAAATTCATTCGAAAAATGCCGGGGTTATATGCTTTTTCTCCGAGTTTTCTTTCCATACCGATTCCTTCTTTCAGTAAACGTCGTGTTTTGAACAGGTGATATTTAACCATTTCAAGGCTGATCCCCTGTTCGGCGGCAATTTCCCTGCAGGATTTGTTTTTGAAATAGTAGGCGAGGCAAACGTTGCGGTGCGTCTCTGAAAGCAACGACAATTCGCGCCGCAGAAGAAAAAGACTTTCGTCGCCTTCTTCGCGTTCGATCATCGCTTTCTCCGGCGTCGGTTCCGTTTCGTCCGGTGCGTTTTCATCAGGCGAGGTTAAGAACGCTTTTTCCCGATTCTTGCGTTTGATGAATGAACGGAAAGTGTTTTCCGCGACTTTCCACATAAACGCCCAGAAGGATTCGTCGTCTTTGACTCTGTCGGAAGATTTCAGCATCGCACAAACGATATCCGACGTCAGATCGTCCACATCGTTTTTGTCCCAGAGCCGGGCAAAAGCGTAACCGTAGACATTCTTTAAGTTTTCGGAGATCAGTCTCGCCGCTTCTTTGTTTTCCATGCCTTTCGGATTCCTTTTGAAAGCTTTCGTCTATATAGTATCGCTGTG
>CAMJDE010000046.1 GCA_946404295.1 uncultured Clostridia bacterium
TCTCCGCCGTCGGCGCCTCGAGCGCGGGGGTCCAATGATCGAACCGCCCGATCTTATCGACCCGCGACAGGTCTGTCTCGTAGCCCTTCGGCGGGGTCGGCATCTCGCCCTCGTGGGTCGATACCTTGATCATCCCGGACGGCATATTGAAGCGAACGTCGTAGAGGGTCAGCCCGTATTCGCCGACCGTCGCCGTATAGGTCGTATCGGCGTCGGCGGGGACGAACTCTTTATCCCAGCCGATCACTTTATAATAGTGCTCTTCGGTCTCCCACGAAAGCAACTCTTCCGGGCAGATCGGTATCTCGCCGCGCGCGACCTCCGTTTCGACCTTGCGGTCGCCGACCGAGAAGGTCACGGTATAGATCCCGTCGTCGGTCGTCGAACTCGCCTCGCCGCCGCAGGATGAAAGCAACGCCAGACAAGGAAGGAGCATCGCGCAACAGAGCAGCAAAGCCAGGCTTTTTTTCATCGAAAGCACCTCTTTCTGTTCTCCGGGATCGGGGGGGCGGTCGTCAGTTTTTGCGGTATTCGTCGACTTTTTCGGCAAGGAACTTGGCGCGTTCCGCCATAAAGCGGGCGACCGTGGGATAAAACTCGATCTCAAAGCGGGAGAAGAAGTTGTCGGATTCGAGGGTCAGGTCTCCCGTATAATCGATTTCGCCGAGCGCGCGGCAGACGGTATCCCACTTGATCCTGCCGATCCCGGGCAGCGTGTGCAGATCGTCGATATAGTCCACGTCGTGGACGTGCAGGGCGCCCAGTCGGTCGTGACCGAGGGTACGCACCGCGTCCTCGGGTTCGCGGTTGCAGAGCGCGACGTGCCCGATATCGAGGCAGACGGTGAAACCGTCGGGATCGTCGACGGCGTCGAAGAGATCGGCGAGTTCCACGGGATCTGCGCAGATATCGTCGACGATCAGGTTGCTCGTCGGGTTCCTCTGCCACATATTCTCGATCGCGACCTTCACGCCGTACTGACGGATCAGGGGGGTGAGACTCTTGTAAAACGCGACGTTCAGGTCGAAGATCTCCCTCTCGTGCCCGTAGTAGCGTCCCGGCTGCAGGGGGTGAACGATCATCTGACGGACCCCGAAGCGCGCGGCGATCTCGAACACGCGCCAAAACTCGGGTTGGATCTTGGTAATAAACTTCTGATACCCGAAGGGCGCGTGCGCCTGATTGAAAACGACGCCGTACCCGGCGGCGATCTCTTTTGCCCTCTCCTGCTCCTCGCGGGACGGAAGGGCGGACAAATCCGGGACGTCCAGCGACAGATCGAGCGCGGGATAGCCCGCCTCGCACAGCAGTCTGATCCCCTCGGCGAGCCCGTACGCCTTCACGGCGTTCTGCGTTTGCGTTGCAAAAATCATGGTATTCCTCTTTCCGGTCGGTCGCCCGTGGGCGCTTACGACCGCGTTTTTTTGATTTTCGGGGCGTTGTCGAGCAGCTCCCGCATCAGTTTGCCGTGATTTTGGTTGAAAACCGGGATCATCCGTTCCAGTCCGACCGTGTGGCAGATGTGCCGGGCGAAACTGACCACCAGGTTGTTCCCGTTGACGTCGCCTTCGAGCGCTCCGGTCGAGACCGGCGTGCCGTAGATCGTCGGCGACGACCCGCTCTGCAGGAAACTGTACGATCCGTCGTCCCGCTTATATTTGCCGAGCGACCCCTTCAGGGCGTCGAGCATTTCGAGGATATTATGCTTGATCATCCCGTCGTACTCCGCGACCGCCTCCGGGGTGCCGTAGTTCAAAAGGTTTTCGCGGACGAGCCCGAGGGTCGCCCACGGATTGAAGATGTAGGTGACGCGCGCGCCGGGATCGCGCGACAGGATCGCCCGGATCGCGTTTTCGATCAGTCGGGAGGCGTTTGGAACGAGGCGCTTCCCCGCGTTATACATGATCATCACCTTGTAGGCGCAGGTATAGAGCCCGTAGGGGACCTCGCTCTCGGACGTTTCCTTCAGGTTGAAATAGACGTCCTGCGCGGGATCGTAGCCCGAGACCCAGAGCCCGTAGGCGGGATCGCTCCTTTCGTCGAGGACGTCGAGCACGGCGCCGAGCGTCCCGGTCGCCTCAAACGCCGACGCCTGCGTCTGCAGGGTGTTCGACCAACTCTCGCAGGAGCGGGTCTTCATCAGTTCGTAAACGTAGTCCGAAACCGACCGGGCGTTCGGTTCCCACTCCGTCGAGACCCCGTCCCCGGACTCCGCGCGGTCGAGCGCGGTCGGATAGAGCGGCGCCGAATGGAGCCACCCCAGAACCGTGACCGTCCAGTCCAGGTCGCGGGTATAGCGCATCACTTTTTTGCGCGACTGCTCTTTCGTCCATTGAGGGTGGTAGAAGTAGCCGTCGTCGGGATCCTGTTTTTCCCGATAGAACCGGATCATCTTTTCGGTGATCGCGGGTCCGAGAAAGGCGGCGAGATCGGACCGCGGGTCCAGCACGCGGAGGCGCTGCACGATCTGAAAGGTGCTTTCCATATCGGGCAGATACCCCTCGGTATCCCGCGCCGAGTTCGCGTAGTAGAAACCGCCGAGATCAGGGTCGTAGAGTCCCGCCCACCAGCGGATCATCTTCTCGGGGTCGTAGAACATCCCGTAAAAGTCCCGCACCGCTGCCTTTACGTCGGGGTCGGCGATCACGTCGAACCGCGCGGCGAACCGCCGCTCGATCTCGTCGCGTCTCTCCCGCTCTTCCCTCTCGTCCGTCATTCTCTTCCTCCCGTCGTTTTCGCCCGGCGTCGGCGACGCCGACGCGGAGGGCAAAAGAAATCAACACGCCATCCGAAATAGTCTGTTTTCATTTATAGTATATCATCTTTTCAAATCGGGTTCAATAATCCGAATTGCCGAAATGTTGCCCTCAATTGACCTTGAGGGACAACGGGCGGACGGTGGGGCGGACGAAAAAAAGGGCGGAGCGCCGCCGTTTTCGGTCGGCGCTCCGTTTCCGAAGAAATCAGGCGAGCGCGTAGATCTTTTTGAATTTTGTTTCGAGATAGTCGAGGTAATAATCGACGTTGAGAGACTCGCCCGTGATCTTTTTGATCCACTCGTCGGGATCGCAGAGCGACGCGATCGAAAAGACCCTCTCGGTCAGCCAGTCGCCGATTTTTTGCAGGTCGCCGCGTTCGATCGCGGCGAAGACGTCGAACTCCCTTTCCATCGTGCGCAGGATCTGCGCGCCGTAGGCGTTGCCGAGGGCGTAGGACGGGAAATATCCGTACATCCCCGTCCAGTGCACGTCCTGCAGGCACCCTTCGGCGTCGCTTGGCACGTCGACCCCGAGATACTCCTTGTACTTGACGTTCCAGGCGGCGGGGATCTCCTGCACCTTGATCTCACCGTTGACGAACGCCTTTTCGAGTTCGTAGCGGATCAGGACGTGGATCGGGTAGGTGAGTTCGTCGGACTCGCAGCGGTTCAGCCCGGGCTTCGACTCGTTGACGGCGAGGTAGAGTTCGGTTTCGGAAACGTCCCGGAAGGTCTTGCCGCCGATCTTTCGGAAGGTCGGATAGAGGTAGCGGATAAACGCCTCGCTGCGCCCGACGATATTCTCGAAGAAGCGCGAGATCGTCTCGTGCATCGCGCTGGTCATATTGTCGGCGACGAAGTCGGCGTAGTATTCCGCGGGCTCGTTCTGCATGAACAGGGCGTGTCCCCCCTCGTGCAGGGTGGTGAAGATATTGGAGACGAAGCTGTTTTCGTAGTAGTGAGTCGTGACCCGGACGTCGTGCGGTCCGTAGTGGTCGGTGAAGGGGTGCTCGGTCGTCGAGAGGACGAGCGAGGAGCGGCGCAGTCCCTCGAGGTCGAGGATCGCGCGCGAGAACTGCTCCTGCTTTTCGATCGGGACGGGGCGGGTAAGGAAGTCGGTGCGGATCGGTCTTCCCTCTTCCGCGATCCGTTTGACGAGCGGCAGGATGCGCGCCTTCAGCGCGTCGAAAAAGGCGTCGAGCTGCGGGATGCTTCCGCCGGGTTCGTAGTCGTCGAGCAGGGCGTCGTAGGGGGTCGGATACTTCTTGTCGCGGAGGGCGACGGCTTTCCTCGCGAGGTCGATCATCTTCGAGAAGGCAGGCGCGAAGCGCGAGAAATCCGACGTCTTCTTCGCCTTCAGCCACGCGGCGTAGGCGCGCGCCTCGGCGCGGGAGTATTCGTAGGCGAAGGCGGAGGTCAGGTTCTTTTCCTTCCCGTAATCGCGCCAAAGCATCTCGACGGCGCGCTTCTGCCGATCGGTCAGCCCCTCTCCGTCGCGCTTGAGCGCGGTCAGAAGACCGACGTAGCGTTTCGAGTGGGTGAGCGAGAAGATCCGCTTGCCGAGGATCGCCATATCCTCCCCCGCCTGATCCATTCCGTCCTCGGGACAGGTACATTCGAGGTCGAAGTTCAGTTTGCCGACGGCGCGGTCGTACGCCTCGGCTTCGTTTAAGATGCGCGCGAGTTTTTTCCAGTTCTGCTGTGCGGTCGTCACGGTTTTGTCCTCCTGAAAAAGATTCGGGCGAGGTCAAGCCCCGCCCGTCTGACGCGGGTTTTCGGGGTCTTTTGCCGTCAGACCCCCGTTATTCGAGTTCAAAAGCGCCGGTGTAAAGCCGATAGTACGTTCCCTTCGCGGCGATCAGTTGTTCGTGACTGCCGCGTTCGATGATCCTGCCGTGGTCGAGGACCATAATGACGTCGGAATTCATGACCGTCGAGAGTCGGTGGGCGATGACGAAAACCGTGCGCCCCTCCATCAGTTTATCCATCCCGCGCTGCACGATCGCCTCGGTGCGGGTGTCGATCGAACTGGTCGCCTCGTCGAGGATCATGACCGGGGGATCGGCGATCGCGGCGCGCGCGATCGAGATCAGCTGGCGCTGTCCCTGCGAGAGGTTGGCGCCGTTCTCGGTCAGCATGGTGGCGTAGCCGTCGGGGAGCCGGGTGATGAAGTCGTCGGCTCCGGCGAGTTTCGCCGCCTCGATACACTCGTCGTCCGACGCGTCGAGCCGTCCGTAGCGGATATTGTCCATGACCGTCCCGGTGAAGAGGTTGGTCTCCTGCAGAACGATGCCGAGACTGCGGCGCAGATCGGCTTTTTTGATCTTGTTGACGTTGATCCCGTCGTAGCGGATCTTGCCGTCGGCGATGTCGTAGTAGCGGTTGATCAGGTTGGTGATCGTGGTCTTCCCCGCTCCCGTCGCGCCGACGAAGGCGACCTTCTGTCCCGGTTCCGCCGTGACGGAGACGTCGTGAAGGACGGGTTTCCCCGGCTCGTAGGCGAAGTCGACGTTGAAGAGCCGCACGTCGCCCTGCAGCCGCGTGTAGGTCAGACTACCGTCCCCGTGCGGGTGTTTCCACGCCCAGATCCCGGTGCGCTCGTCGGTTTCGGTGACGTTGCCGTCCCCGTCGACCTTCGCGTTGACCAGCGTGACGTAGCCGTCGTCCACCTCGGGAGATTCGTCCATCAGTTCAAAGATGCGCCCCGCGCCGGCGGCGCCCATCACGATCGCGTTGATCTGCTGCGAGAAGTTGTTGATGTTCCCGGTGAACTGCTTGGTCATCGTGAGGAACGGAATCACGAGGTCGATCGAGAACGGCAGTCCCGAGATCGAGACGTTTTGAACCCCGGTGATGAGAAAGATCCCGCCGACCGTCGCGCAGACGACGTAGAGGATGTTCCCGATGTTCATAATGATCGGTCCGAGGCAGTTGGCGTAGGCGTGCGCCTTGAAACTGTCCTCGTAGAGTTCGTCGTTGATCTTGTCGAAGTCGTTTTTGCTCTTCTCTTCGTGACAGAAGACCTTGACGACCTTCTCGCCGTTCATGATCTCCTGGATAAAGCCCTCGTTCCGTCCCATCGAGCGCTGCTGACGGACGAAGAAACGCGCCGAACCGCCGCCGATCTTGCGCGAAACGAAGATCATCGCGACGACGCCCGTCAGGATGATCAGGGTCATCCAGATACTGTACCAAAGCATGATCCCGAGCACGGTCAGGACGATCACGGTGGACTGCACCAGACTCGGCAGCGCCTGCGAGATCAACTGACGCAGGGTGTCGATGTCGTTGGTATAGTAGCTCATCACGTCGCCGTGCTTGTGCGAATCGAAGAAGCTGATCGGCAGGTTCTGCATACTGTCGAACATCTTGCGGCGCATCTTGTCAAGGAACCCCTGCGTGATGATCGCCATCATCTGCGACTGGAGCGCGATGAAAATCACCGAACAGACGTAGAGCGCGATCAGGATCCCGACGAGCGGGACGATCTCTTTGGCGGCGTCGGTCCACGAGGTGTTCCCCGCCTTGACGGTTTCGGTCACGATCGCCAGCACTTTCTGCAGGAAGATCGAGGGGATCGACGACACGATAGCCGACGCGACCATACAGAAGATCGAGATCGGCAGCATCACGGGATAGGCGCGGAAGAGGTGCCCGAGGATGCGTTTCAGCACCTTGAAACTGAAGGCGGGGCGGCGTCCCGCGTAGGGACCCGAACGCACGGCTCCGCGGGTGGGCATCGGTCTCGGCATCTTAACCCACCTCCTTTTCCGGGGCGGCGTTCGCCGTCTGCTGTTCGTAGATCTCGCGGTAGATGTCGCACCCGTCAAGCAGTTCTTCGTGCTTGCCCGAGGCGACGATCCGCCCGTTTTCCATCACGCAGATCAGGTCGGCGTCCATGACCGACGCGACCCGCTGGGCGATGATCAGTTTCGTGGTGTCGGGAATGTACGCGCGGAATCCGCGCCGGATCAGGGCGTCGGTGTGGGTGTCGACGGCGCTGGTCGAATCGTCGAGGATCAGGATCTTCGGGCGCTTCAGCAGCGCGCGCGCGATGCAGAGACGCTGTTTCTGCCCGCCCGAGACGTTGGTGCCGCCCTGCTCGATCTTGGTCTCGTACCCTTCCGGAAAACTGCGGATAAACTCGTCCGCCTGCGCGAGCCGGCACGCCTCGGCGATCTCCTCGTCGGTGGCGTCCGGGTTGCCCCAGAGCAGATTTTCCTTGATCGTGCCCGAGAAGAGCAGGTTCTTCTGGAGCACCATCGCGACGCTCTCGCGGAGCGCCTCGGTATCGTATTCGTGGACGTCGCGCCCGCCGACACGCACCGTCCCCTCGCTGACGTCGTAGAGACGCGGAATCAGCTGTACGAGGGTCGATTTGCCCGAGCCGGTGCCGCCGAGGATCCCGACGGTCATCCCGGACTTGATATGCAGATCGATCTCCGAGAGCGCGTCTTTATGCGCCGCGGCGGAGTATTTGAAGGAAACGCGGTCGAAATCGATCGCCCCGTCGGGAACGTCGACAACAGGGTTCTCGGGGTTCTCGAGCGTCGGGACCTCGCGCAGCACCTCGTCGATCCGGCGCGCAGACTCGGCGGAGATGGTCAGCGTGACGAAGATCATCGTCAGCATCATCAGCTGCATCATGACCTGGAAGCCGTAGGTGATCATACCCGACATCTGCCCGACGTCGATCGTCGCGCCGCCGCTTGAAATGACGAGGTACGACCCGAAGAGAAGCACGAAAACGAGGTTGAAATAGATGCAGCTCTGCATCAGGGGCGAGTTGATCGCGACGATCCGCTCGGCGTGGGTGAAATCGCGTTTGATATCCCCCGCCGCGCGTCCGAACTTCTCTTTTTCGTATTCCTCGCGGGCAAAGCCCTTGACCACCCGCATCCCGCGCACGTTCTCCTCGATCGACTCGTTCAGCCGGTCGTATTTGCGGAAAACGCGCCGGAACGCCGGCATCGCCGCCCGCGCGACGAGGAAGAACCCGCCGCCGAGGACCGGGATGATGACGACGAAGGTCAGGGCGAGGTTGGGCGCCATCACAAACGCCATCACGATCGAGAAGATCAGCATCAGGGGCGCGCGGATCGCGATCCGGATCAGCATCATAAACGACATCTGCACGTTCGCGATATCGGTCGTCATACGCGTCACGAGCGACGCGGAATTGAACTTATCGATATTCTCGAACGAGAAGGTCTGCACCCGTGAAAACACGTCGTGGCGCAGGTTTCGTGCAAAGCCCGCCGACGCCTTCGCGCTGGTGTAACCCGCGATCCCCCCACAGCAGAGCGACAGGATCGCCATTCCGATCAACAGTCCCCCGAACCGGAACACGAGCGACAGGTCCGTTCCGTCCTCCGCTTTCAGGGCGTTCAGCAGGTTTGCGGTGATGAAGGGGATGAAACACTCGATCACCGCCTCCAGTACGATGAACAGGAAGGTCAGGATCGCCGGGCGCTTGAACTCCCGCACGCACCCCGCAAGACGACGAATCATACCGTTTTATCCTTTCCGGCGCAACCCTCCCGCCCGAAAAGCGAAGAAGTTGCGCGCGCAATCATTTACCTTACTATTATAGAAATTTTTACAATAAAAATCAAGCGGAAAAGTGTGAACAATCCGTTTTTTCTTCGCGCCCCTCCCTCCGCGTTCCAAATCCGCCCGCAGGGCGGCATGTAATCTGCCGTTCCAAATCCAAACCGCCTGCGGTTTGGTATGTAATCCGCTCGCAGAGCGGTATGTAATCTGCGCGCTCGCGCGCAGTATGTAATCCGCGTGAAACGCGGTATGTAATCTGCGCGTAGCGTGGTATGTAATCCGCGTGAAACGCGGTATGTAATCCGTTCGCAGAGCGGCATGTAATCAATGCGAAGCATTGTACGTCATTCGCCCGCAGGGCGACGCTCCCCTGCCTCCCCTACGGGGGAGGGGGACCGCCGCAGCGGTGGAAGGGGCTTCTTATCGGCGGTCCTCGGTTGCCCCTTCCGTCACGGCAAGCCGTGCCACCTCCCCCGTAGGGGAGGCAAGGGAAGCAGCGTCGGCGCTTGATTACATACCACCCCGCGCGGCTGGGTGGATTACATACACGGCTTCGCCGCGATTACATACCGTCCGCGGGGCGGACGGATTACATACTGTGCGCCGTGGGCGCACAGATTACATACCGCCTTTCAGGCGGATTTGGAAACGTGCGGATTACATACTGTGCGCCGTGGGCGCACAGATGACGTACCAAGCCGCGTGCGGCTTGGATTTGGTGACGGGCGCGGAGATCATGCAAAAAGCACCCGCCGAGGCGGGTGCTTTTTGTTTTTTACTCTTTGGTCTCCGGGGCTGCGGTTGCAACGGGGGTCAGGCGGATTTTCGCCATCTCGGCGCCGTCTCCGCGACGGGGACCGAGTTTGTAGACCTGGGTGTAACCGCCGGTGCGGTCGGCGTAACGCGGACCGATCACCTTGAACAGTTTTCTCGCGACGTCCTTCTTCGTGATGAAGGAGAGCGCCTGACGGTACGACGCGAGGTCGTCCTGGTTCTTCGCGAGCGTGATCATCTTATCGGCGAGGGCGCTCACTTCTTTGGCTCTCGTGTAGGTGGTCTCGAGTTCCTCGTTTTCGAGGAGATAGGTGACCAGCCCGCGGAGCATGGCGTTGCGGTGAGCCGTCGGTCTGCCGAGTTTTCTGGTTCCGGGCATTTTCAGATTTTCCTCCTGTCAATTATTCCTCGACACGTTTCAGTTCGAGGCCGAGAGAGTGCACCTTCTGGATCACTTCGTCAAGCGATTTCCGTCCGAGGTTTCTGACCTTGATCATATCCTCTTCGGTGCGGTTGATAAGATCCCCCACGGTGTCAATGCCGGCGCGTTTCAGGCAGTTGAAACTGCGGACCGACAGGTCAAGTTCCTCAATGGGCATCCCAAGGACGTCGTCGCCGCCGCTCCGCTCGGGAGACTGGATGATCGGCGTACCGGTACCTGCTTCGGACAGATCCATAAAGAGGCTGAGATGTTCGTTGAGAATCTTGGCGGCGAGAGAAATCGCCTCCTGCGCGGTGATCGTTCCGTTGGTCAGAACCTTGATCGTCAGCTTGTCGAAATCGGTGATGTTGCCGACGCGGGTGTTCTCCACGTGATACTCCACCTTGTAAACCGGGGTGAAGATCGAGTCGGTGAAGATGGTCCCGAGCGGGGCGCTGGTGTTGCCGGTCTCTTCAAGATAGTTCTGCTTGTTCTTTTCCTGCGAAACGTAGCCGCGGCCGGAGCCGAACGTCAGTTCCATGTAGAACCGGCTGTTCTCGCTGACCGTCGCGATGTGGTGGGTGGGATTCAGGATCTCGACGTCGGCGTCGGGCGTGATGTCGCCCGCGGTCACGTCACAGGGTCCCGTCACGTCAAGAATAACGGTCTTCGACCCCTGAACGTGGAGTTTCGGGATGATCCCTTTCACGTTCAGAACGATCTCGGGGACGTCCTCTTTGACGCCGTCAACGGTGGAGATCTCGTGAAGCACGCCTTCGATCTTGATGCTGGTGGCGGCGTATCCCGCAAGCGTGCTGAGCAGCACGCGGCGCAGGGAGTTGCCGAGCGTCGTGCCGTACCCTCTCTCAAGAGGTTCGATCACGAATTCGCCTTCGCTGCCGTTTTCGTTAAAAGAAGTCGTGATTTTCGGCTTTTCAATGACAATATCGATCATTCTGGGTAGATCCTCCTCCA
>CAMJDE010000047.1 GCA_946404295.1 uncultured Clostridia bacterium
TCACGCGCATGGAATCCTGCGGGATGGTGGACGATTTTTACGTCCTCAAGCCCGTGTCCAGCGAAGCGACGACGGTCTTCGTCCCGCTCGGAAGCGAGATCCTTCTTTCCCGGATGCACCCGCTGCTTTCCCCCGAGGCAATGCGCGAACTCCTCGATTCTCTTGAGGACGCTGCCCCGATCTGGGTCGAGAACGAGAACCAGAGAAAGACGCTCTACCGCGAGATCATGAACAGCGGCGACCGTTCCGCCATCTTCCGCGTCTACCTGACCCTCCGCCGCCTCCGTTCGGAACGCGAGAAAAAGGGCAAGCACCTGCGCGTCTCGGACGAGCGCAGTTACCGCGAGACCGAGCGCATTTTCTTCGACGAAGTCTCGCTCGTGCTCGGCTGGTCGCGCGAGGAGTGTGAGACCTTCCTTGACGGACTTCCCGCCCCTGTCGAGATCGAAGCGTAAATAATCGGCGCTCCGCCGTTCGCGGAGCGCCTTTTTTCGTCTTTCAGAGCAGTTCTTCCGGCGTAAGCCACACGGTTTCCGCGGGTTCCTCCGAGGTATAGGAGAGCGCGAAGGCGTGCCCGCCCGCCGTCACCCCGACCGTCGTCACGCCCTCGGTCGGGAGCGAAACGAGATCCTGTCCGATCCCGCGCCCGTTCTCCTTCGCCCGCGCTTCCCGTTTGGTCCAGAGCGCGACGGCAAGGTCGGGGTCACGCCCGACGCGTTCGATCTCCTCCGGCGTGCAGAATCGCGGGAGCAGAGCCGCGCGGAGCGGACGGATCCGCTCGACGTCCAGTCCGATCGGATCCCTCGCCGCGACCGCGACGCAGAGCCCGTCGGCGTGCGAGAGTGAGAAGTGCAGGGGCGAGTTCGGAAGCGTCGGCTTCCCGTGCTTCCCGATCGTCCAGTCGGCGGGGACGAAGGCGGGATCCGCCTCCCGGAGCGCGTAGGCGACGAGCAGGAACCCGACCGCCGCCGCCGCGCGGTCGAGCGGGTTTCTATAACGTTCGGCGTAGGCGCGCCGTCCCGCAGGAAGCGCGCCGAGGCAGCGCGACAGATCGCCCTCGGAAAGAGCCGAACAGTCGGCAAGATACACCTTCACGCACCCACCTCCTTTTTTCTCCAGTATAACAGGAGAGAAGAAAAAAAGCAAGACCGCAGCCTTTTTTTCTCATCGCCCGTCTTGCATTTTCGCGCGGGCGATGCTACAATAGAGTCCGAAAAAGAACGAAGAGAACGAAGGGAAGAAACCAAATGAAACGCGAATTCCGGGTAACGGGAATGTCCTGCGCCTCCTGCGCCAATCACGTCGAGAACGCCGTCAAGGGCGTTGCGGGCGTTTCCGACGTCGTCGTCTCGCTGCTCACCGACGGAATGACGGTCGAGTTCGACGCGCCGGCGACCGAGGACGCGATCATCGCCGCCGTCGTCCGCGCGGGCTACGGCGCGACGGTGCCCGAACCGGGCAAGGAACTGTCCTTCGACGACGGACCGCGCTCTTCGGGCTCGCGGCGGCTGCTCCTTTCGATTTTGCTGACGCTCCCGCTCTTCTGGCTCGCGATGGGGCACATGATCGGACTGCCGATCCCGCCCTTTCTTTCGCCGCACGAATACCCCTACGCCTTTATGACGGTGCAGATGGTCCTCGCATACGCCGTCGCTTTCGTCAATTCCCGCTTCTTTACGGGCGGTTTTCTCGCCCTGATCCGCCGCGCCCCGAATATGGATTCGCTCGTGATGCTCGGTTCGGGCGCGTCGCTCCTCCACGGGACGGTCACCTTCGTCCTCGCCCTGATCGGGGGCGGGGAGCGGGCGGTCGGACTCTCGATGGAACTCTATTTCGACGCGGCGGCGATGATCCTGACGCTCGTCACGCTCGGCAAGACGCTCGAGGGGCGCGCCAAACGCCGCACGACCGCCGCGATCCGCGCCCTGACGGCGCTCTCGCCCGCGACCGCGACGGTCAGGCGGGACGGGGTTCCGACCGTGATCCCGACCGAAGAACTCAAGGTCGGCGACGTCCTGATCTTGAAAACCGGCGACCGGGTCGCCGCCGACGGGGTGGTGGTTGCGGGGACCGGCTGCTGCGACGAATCCGGTCTCACCGGCGAGAGTCGCCCGATCGACAAAGCCGAGGGCGACCGTCTCGCGACCGGGTGCCTCGTCTCGGACGGCTATCTGGAAATGCGCGCCGACAAGGTCGGGCAGGACACCTCGCTTGCCGCGACGGTCCGGATGATCCGCGAAGCCGCGGCGTCCCGCGCCCCGATCGCCCGGCTCGCCGACCGGGTCAGCGCGGTGTTCGTCCCCGCCGTCCTCGCCGTCGCGTGCGTGACGGCGCTCGTCTGGTTCTTCGTATCGGGACCTGCCGACGCGTTTCTGCACGGCGTCAGCGTCCTGGTCGTTTCCTGTCCCTGCGCACTCGGGTTGGCGACCCCGACCGCGATCATGACCGCCACCGGGCGGGGCGCCGAGATCGGCGTGCTGGTCAAGAGCGCCGAGGCGCTCGAAACACTCGGAAAGGTGCGCACCGTCGCCCTCGACAAGACCGGAACGCTGACGCGCGGAGAGATGAAGGTCATCCGCGTCGCCCCCGCTCCCGGGGTCGACCCGGACCGCCTCGCGCGCGTCGCGTACGCGCTGGAGAGCCGTTCGACCCACCCGATCGCCCGCGCCGTCGCCGCTTCGCTTGCGGGCGAAGACGATCTCGATCTCCCGACCTATTCGGTCCTGCCCGGCAAGGGCGTGTACGGCAAAGCGAACGGCGTTCACCTCTTCGCGGGCAACGCCGCCCTGATGGAGGGAGATCTCGAACTCGACCTCTCGCCGCTCTCGGAGGAGACCGGGGCGATCCTCGACGTCGGCGGCACCCCGGTCTATTTCTCGGAGGGCGAGACCCTGCTCGGCGTGATCGGGGTCGGCGATACCCTCCGCGACGAAACGCCCGACGCAGTTCGGCATCTGACGGAACTGGGGATCACCCCGGTGATGCTGACCGGCGACCATCCGCGCGCCGCCGCGGGGATCGCGGGAAAGGTCGGGATCGACGAATACGAGGCGGGGCTGCTCCCCGACGGGAAAGCCGAAGCCGTAAAGCGCCTCTCGCGCGAGCGGGGCCCCGTTCTGATGGTCGGCGACGGGATCAACGACGCGCCGGCTCTCACCGCCGCCGACGTGGGCGCCGCCGTCGGCGCCGGGACCGACGTCGCCGTCGTTTCCGCCGACGTCGTTCTGCGCTCGAGTTCACCCGCCGACGTCGTGACGTCCATCCGGCTCGGGCGCGCCACGCTCCGCAATATGAAGGAAAATCTCTTCTGGGCGCTGATCTACAACGCCGTCTGTATCCCGATCGCGGCGGGGGTCTTTTCGCCCCTCGGTCTGACGCTCGCCCCGTGGATGGCGGCTGTCGCGATGTCGTTTTCCTCGGTTTTCGTCGTGACCAACGCCCTGCGGCTCCGCCGTTTCCGCTGACCCCGCGCACCGGGGATTGATCCCCCTCGGACCCGCCCGTCCGAGGGGGGCTTTTTCTTACGCGCGAATAAAGTAAAAAATATAATAATTGCCGTTGACAAAAAAGACCTCGGATGATATAATTCTTTTTGTAGAAAAAAGTGCGACCTGTGTGCCTACGCTCCGGGTCGTCTTTACTGTTCCGAAACAAAACTGCAAGGAGGACTTAACGTGAGACTATTCAGGATGAGCGGCGTGCACGTCCCTCATCGAAAAAACACGGCGGGCGCCGCCCCGGTACGGATGCCGCCCCCCGCGTCGGTCCTGATCCCGCTTTCCATGGGCATCGGCGCGCCCTCGACCCCGACCGTACAGCCGGGAGATAAGGTGCTGGTCGGTCAGAAGATCGCGGAGGCGGGCGGATTCGTCGGCGCGGCGATCTTTTCCTCGGTCTCGGGCACGGTCAAAAAGACCGAAACCTACCGCGACGTCTTCGGGCGGGTCGTGTCGGCGCTCTTGATCGACTCCGACGGCGAGATGACGCCTGATCCCTCGCTTGCCCCGGTCGCCGTTTCGACGGCAAAGGAACTGTCCGACGCGGCGCGCGCCTGCGGGCTCGTGGGGCTGGGGGGCGCGGGCTTCCCGACGGCGGTCAAACTCGCCGCCGACCCCGCCAAGGTCGACTATATCCTCTTGAACGGCGCCGAGTGCGAGCCCTACATAACCTCCGACACCCGGACGATGCTCGACAAAACCGACGAACTCGTCGCCGGAATGAAACTGCTCCGCGACCTCTATTCCGCCGCCGTCGTCGTCGGGATCGAGCGCAACAAGCCCGAGGCGATCAAAAGAATCCGCGCAGAGATCGCGGGCGAAGAGGGGCTTTCGGTCAAGGTACTCCCCGGCAGTTACCCGCAGGGCGGCGAAAAGGTCCTGATTTTCAACTGCACGGGGCGGATCGTCGGAGAGGGCAAACTGCCGCTCGACGTCGGGTGTATCGTCCTGAACGTCTCGACGACCGTCGAGCTGATGAAGTACCTTGCGACCGGGATGCCGCTCGTCGAACGGTGCCTCACCGTCGACGGCTCCGCCGTCGCGCACCCGCAGAACGTGATCGTCCCGATCGGAACGAGGATGCGGGACGTGTTCGATTTCTGCGGCGGATTCCGGTCCGAACCGGGCAAGATCCTCTACGGCGGACCGATGATGGGGATCGCGGTGCCCGACGCCGGCTTCCCGGTGATGAAGACCACCAACGCGATCGTCGCGCAGAACGAGCGCGACGCGATCCTGCCGGATCCGACCCCCTGCATCCGCTGCGGCAAGTGCGCGAACACCTGCCCGCTCCGCCTGACCCCGTTCGCGATCGGCGACGCGGTCAACAAAAAGGACGCGGAGGCGCTCGGAAAACTGAAAGTCACGCTCTGTATGGAATGCGGCTGCTGCTCCTTCGTCTGCCCGGCGCACCGTCCGCTCGTCCAGCAGAATAAACTGGGGAAGGCGATCCTGAAAGCCGCCACGCCCCCGAAAGGAGGGAAATGACCGTGAACGAAAATCTGTCGGTTTCTTCCTCCCCCCATATCCTGACCAAAAACAACACCCGCCGCGTGATGCTCGACGTCCTGATCGCGCTTTTGCCCGCCGTCGTCGCTTCGGTGATCTTCTACGGTTGGCGCGCGCTGGTCCTGACCGCCGTCTGCGTCCTCGCCTGTAACCTCTTCGAGTTCGGCTTCACCAAACTGACCCGCCGCCCCACCACGATCTTCGATCTCTCGGCGTCGGTCACCGGCGTTCTGCTCTCGCAGAACCTGTCCGCGACCTTCCCGATCTGGATGTCGGTCGTCGGCTGCTTCTTCGCGATCGTCGTGGTCAAGCAGCTCTTCGGCGGGATCGGCAAGAACTTCGCCAACCCCGCGATCGCCGCGCGGATCATGCTCTTCCTCTGCTTCGCGACCGAGATGAACAGTTTCGCGGTCTTAAAGGACGGCGTCCTCGTCTCGGAGGCGACCCCCTTCACGCTCTCCCTGACCGGAGCCCAACCGCTCACCTACCGTGAGATGTTCCTCGGCTTCCACGCCGGGGCGATCGGCGAGACCTGCAGTCTCGCGCTCCTGATCGGGCTGGTTTACCTGCTCGCCCGGCGCGTGATCAGCTGGCATATCCCGGTCTCGTTTATCGGCACCGTGGCGCTCCTCTCCTGGATCTTCGGCGCCGACCCGCTCGAGCAGGTGCTTTCGGGCGGTCTGCTGATCGGCGCGATCTTTATGGCGACCGACTACGTCACCTCGCCCGCCTCGCCCGTGGGACGCTTGATCTTCGGCGTCGGGTGCGGCGCGATCACCACGCTGATCCGGCTCGCGGGTCACACCGAGGGCGTCTCGTACGCGATCCTGATGATGAACCTGCTCTGCCCCTACATTGACAAACTGACCATCCGGCGTCCCGTCGGCGCTCCGAAACCCCCGAAACCCGAAAAGAAAGGGAAGGAGGAAGCGGCGAAATGACCTTTAAGAATATCGTAAAACCGATCCTCGTTCTCACTCTGATCTGCCTCGCCGTGGCGCTGCTGCTCGCCGTGGTCAACTACGTTGCCGCGCCGATCATCGCCGAGGCGACGGCGGAAGCCGAGCGCAAGGCGCGCTCCGAGGCGCTCCCCGGCGCGACCGAGTTCAGCGAGGTCGATCTCAAGGGGTACGCCGATCTGCCCGAGAGCGTCGTTTCCTGCTACCGCGACGACGCGGGCGGCGGCTACGTCTTCCTCGTCAAGGGCGCCGGCTACGGCGGAAAGAGCAATCCCATCACGCTGCTCGTCGGGATCAAGCCCGACGGCAAGATCGCCGGGATCAAGATCACCGACGTCTCGGGAGAGACGGCGGGCATCGGCGATAAGGTCAAGAAGAACGACTTTACCTCTCGCTTCGCCGATCTTGACGCGGGCGGCGTCGACAACGTGCAGAACGTCAGCGGCGCGACCTTTTCCTCAAAGGGCGTCAAGCAGGCGGTCCGCGACGCGTTCACGGTCTTTGCCGCCGTGACCGAAGAGTAAGGGGGTGACGAAATGACGAAAGTACAGAACTTTTTGAAGGGTCTGATCAAAGAGAACCCGGTTCTCGTCCTGATCCTCGGCACCTGCCCGACCCTCGCCACCACGACCTCGATTCTGAACGCCCTCGGGATGGGCGTCGCCGCGACGGTCGTCCTGCTCTCTTCCAATATGGCGATCTCCGCGCTCCGCAAAGTGATCCCCGACAAGGTGCGGATCCCCTGCTACATCGTCCTGATCGCCGGATTCGTGACGGCGGTGGAACTGTTGCTCCACGCCTTCGTTCCCTCGCTCTACGATTCGCTCGGCATCTACCTCGCCCTGATCGTCGTCAACTGCATCATTCTCGGGCGCGCCGAAATGTACGCCTCGAAGAACGGGGTGCTCGATTCGGCGATCGACGGTCTCGGGATGGGCTGCGGCTTTATCCTCGCGCTCTTCGCGATGTCGTTTGTCCGCGAGGTGTTCGGCGCGGGCTCCTTCTGCGGGATCGAGATCCCCGTCCTCTCGAGGTACTGCATCCCGATTTTGGCGAAAACCCCCGGGGGTTTTCTCGTGTTCGGGTGCTTGATCGCCGTCGTCAACGCGATCACCAAGGGCAAAGCGATCAAGAAAAAGGACTTCGGCTGCGCCGGCTGCCCGTCGGCTATCGTGTGCGGAAAACTCTCCTGCACGGATGAAGCCAAGGTCGGAGAGGAGGCGGCGAAATGAAGTTTTTGATGATTATTATGACCTCGGTCCTCGTCAACAACTACGTTCTCTCGCGCTTCCTCGGCATCTGTCCCTTCCTCGGCGTGTCGAAAAAACTGAATCAGGCGACCGGAATGGGGATCGCCGTCACCTTCGTGATGCTGCTCGCGACCTCGGTGACCTGGCCGATCCAGACCTATCTTCTCGACCGGTTCAACCTCGGCTATCTGCAGACCATCGTCTTTATCCTCGTGATCGCGGCGCTCGTGCAGTTCGTCGAGATCGTCTTGAAGAAGTATCTGCCCGCCCTGCACGCCTCGCTCGGCATCTATCTGCCGCTGATCACCACCAACTGCGCCGTTCTCGGCGTGACCATCAACAATATCCGGGACGGCTACACCTTCCTCGAATCGATGGTCAGTTCGCTCGGATGCGGGATCGGGTTCCTCTTCGCGATGGTGCTCTTCTCCGGGGTGCGCTCGCGGCTCGAGGACGCCGAACCGCCAAAGGCGTTCGAGGGGCTTCCCATCACGCTGATCGCCGCCGCGATCACGAGTCTGTCGCTCTTCGGGTTCTCCGGGGTCGCGACCGGGCTCTTCGGCGGATAAGGGGGTGAACGAACCATGTTGACCGCTATTCTGACCGCCGTTCTGGTCGTCGCCGTGACCGGGCTGATCTGCGCCGTCCTGCTCGTCGTCGCCGCCAAGTACTTCCACGTTCCCGTCGACGAAAAGCAGATCAAGGCGCGCGAGTGCCTGCCGGGCGCCAACTGCGGCGCCTGCGGCTACACCGGCTGCGACGGCTACGCCAAAGCCCTCGCCTCGGGCGAGGAGACCCGCTCCAACCTCTGCGTTCCCGGCGCCGACGCCGTCGCGAAACAACTCTCCGACGCGCTGGGGCTCGCCTACGCCGACGTGATCGAGCAGGTCGCCACGATCCATTGCGGCGGCGACTGCACGCAGGCGAAGAAACGCGCCGATTATCAGGGAATGTCGTCCTGCGCCGCCGCCAACCTCTTCTATGCGGGAAGCGGACTCTGCCCGAACGGCTGTATCGGGCTCGGGGACTGCGCCCGCGCCTGCCCCAACGGCGCGATCTGTATTGAAAACGGGATCGCCCGCATCGACACCCGCAAATGCACCGGGTGCGGCATCTGCACCCGTACCTGCCCGCATCACCTGATCGACCTGATGCCCGACGTCGAACGGGTGCTCGTGACCTGCTCGAACACCGAAAAGGGCGCCGATACCCGCAAAGCGTGCACGCACGGCTGCATCGGGTGCAAAAAGTGCGAAAAGAACTGTCCTTCGGGTGCGATCACCGTCGTCGACAATCTCGCCCGGATCGATTACGCCAAATGCACCAACTGCGACACCTGCGCCAAGAACTGCCCGACCGGGTGCATTATGATCTCCGATTTCTCGGGGATCCACCGCTATACCGTCGTCCCGGAAAAGACCGCGGAGAAGACCGCGGAGACCCCCGCGACGGTCTGACGAACAAAAGCGAGGATTGCCGCCCGGCGGCAATCCTCTCTCTGTTACAAACGAACGAAAGGAGGGCTTGATATGGTCCGGATCACGAAAGTCGACCCCGGCAGCCGCGCCGACCGCGCGGGGGTCCGGGCGGGCGACGATCTTCTTTCGATCAACGGCGAGGAGATCCGCGACGTGCTGGATTATCGGTTCTATCTTGCCGACAAAAAGATCGATCTTGCCCTTCTGCGCGACGGAACCCCCTATACCGTCACGGTCAAAAAGGGGACCTACGACGATATCGGGCTGGACTTCGCGACGCCCCTGATGGATGAAAAACAGTCCTGCCGGAACAAGTGCGTGTTCTGCTTCATCGACCAGTTGCCGAAGGGGATGCGCAAGTCGCTCTATTTCAAGGACGACGACTCGCGGCTCTCGTTTCTGCACGGGAACTACATCACGCTGACCAATATGACCGAGCGGGATATCGACCGGATCATCAAGATGCGCTTTTCGCCGATCAACGTCTCTGTGCATACGACCAACCCGGAACTGCGCGTTCGGATGATGAAGAACAAGCGCGCCGGAGCCGTCCTCGCCTATCTGCCGAAACTCGCCGCCTCGGGCATCGAACTGCATTGTCAGATCGTTCTGTGCCGTGGACTGAACGACGGGGCGGAACTGGACCGCACGATGCGGGATCTTGCCGCCCTCGCCCCCGCCGTGGATTCGGTCTCGGTGGTTCCCGCCGGGTTGACCGATCACCGCAACGGGCTGTATCCGCTCACCCCGTTTACCCCGGACGAGTGCGCCGCCGTGATCGCGCAGGTGGACGCGTTCGCTTCGGAGTGCCTCGCGAAGCACGGCTCGCGGCTCTTCTTCTGCGCCGACGAGTTCTATCTGTCCGCCGGACTGCCGATCCCGGACGAGGACTATTACGAGGGGTACCCGCAGCTCGAGAACGGCGTGGGGATGATCCGCTCGGCGCTCGAGGATTTTACCGCGGAACTCGACGCGGCGCCGCCCCCGTCCCCCGACGCCGCGCCGCGCACGGTCACGCTGGCGACCGGGGTCGCCGCCGAGGGGCTGATGCGGGAACTCGCCCGGATGACGCACGAGAAGTACCCGCGCGTGTCGGTCAACGTCCGTGCGATCAAAAACGACTTTTTCGGACACTCGGTCACGGTGTCGGGACTGCTGACGGGGCAGGATCTCAAACGGCAGCTCGCCGGGCTTGATCTCGGCGCCGCTTGCCTGATCCCCTCCTCCGCCCTCCGCGCGGGCGAGGACGTGTTCCTCGACGATATGACCGTCTCCGACCTCTCGTCCGCCCTCGGCGTCCCCGTGATCCCGACCGACGAAAGCAATCTCCTCTCCGAGATGCTCGGGGAATAGGACGGGGGGAACGAGGGGAACGCGCGCTTTCTTTCGTAGAAAGCGCGGCAAAGAACTTTATGATGGTGGTAAAGGGCTT
>CAMJDE010000048.1 GCA_946404295.1 uncultured Clostridia bacterium
GGTATGTAATCCGCTTGCATCGCAAGCGGTATGTAATCGCGGCGAAGCCGCTTCCCTTGCCTCCCCTACGGGGTTAGCGAGCGAAAAACAGTCCTGTGGACTGTTTTTCGGGAAGCGGTCTTGCCCAAAGCAAGGAGCGCGCGGCGTGCGCCACGCCGCACGACGCGGGCGACTATGCGACGGTGAGCGCGTTGGTGGCACGGCTTGCCGTGACGGAAGGGGCAACCGAGGACCGTTGATAGAAGCCCCTTCCACCGCTGACGCGGTCCCCCTCCCCCGTTGGGGAGGCAGGGGTACGTCGCCCTGCGGGCGAATGACATACTGCCCTTCGGGCAGATTACATACCGTTCTTCGAACGGATTACATGCCGCCCTGCGGGCGGATTACATCCACCCCTTCGGGGTGATTTGGTACGGCAGATTACATACCGTTCTGCGAACGGATTACATACCACGCTGTGCTTGGATTACATACCGTTCTTCGAACGGATTACATGCCGCCCTGCGGGCGGATTACATCCACCCCTTCGGGGTGATTTGGTACGGCAGATTACATACCGTTCTGCGAACGGATTACATACCGCGCTCCGCGCGGATTTGGAACGGAGAAGCGAAAAAAGCGAACAAAAAACGGTCGGAAACGGCTTGCAAAAAAAAGGAAAAAGAGATATAATAGATACGAATATTGCAAAAAGCGCGGCTTTTTTCGCCGAATAAAGGGTAAAGATATGAGAAAGAGTTATCGGGACGGAAGGATCGTCGTCGCGGCAAAACAATTTGAAGAGGTGGTCTACGACGTCTCTTCAAACGACCTGCACGTCAAGTTCGACGGCAAGGGCGGGATCGCAGACTATACCGTCGTCAATCAGAGCGTCGGCTACGTCACCCGCACCTTTCTCGGCGTTTTTATCAAGGGTGAGAACGTCGGCGCCTTCTGCGACAAGACCGTCGAATGCGGCGGGCGGACGCAGAAGATCACGCTGAAAAAGGGGGGCGTGCGGATCACGGTCCTGCAGTTCGTCCCCATCGTCGGCAACGCGGTCTTTTACGAGATCAAGGCGAGCGCGGCGGGCGATTACGATTTCGTATTCGACCTCGGCAAGGCGACGAACGGCTTTAATTACGCGTCGAACGGCGATTGCCGCAATATTCCCGGAAACGCCTCGGTCTGTCTGCATACGGACAAGAGCGCGCGCCTGGTCCTCTCCTACGATACCGACGCGACCTACTGCCGGAAACTTCTCTCCCGCTTCGCGACCCTGAAAAAGCAAGTCCTTGACGAGTTCCGGAACTTGAAGATCCCCGCGTCCGCCAGGACCGAAAAGGAAAAAGCCCTCTATACGGTGAGTTTCTTCTCCGCGCTCGAAAACTATAAGGAGATCGGGGCGTACAAGGGTTTTTCCGCCGCGAGCATAGCCAACGACCCGGTCCGTTCTTATTTTTCGGACGTTTTCACGGTCGCCCCGGCGATGCTCAAAACCCGCCCCGCGCTCGTCCGGAACGAGATCCTGACGCTCGCGTACGGGATCAAGGAGAACGGGGAGTGCCCCGCCGGCGTGACCTTCCAATTTCAGCCGCGTCTCCATTACTACTACGACAGCGCGAGTTGTTTCGTCCTTTCGGTCTACGACTATATCAACCACACGGGCGACCTCTCGCTGCTCGACGAGAAAGTGAACGGAAAGTCCGTTTATCAGCTTTGTCTGCTCGCCCTCGACAAACTTTCGGGGTACGAGGACGAAACGGGGCTGATCGTCAAAAGCGGGCAGTACAACAAACGCGACTGGGCGGACGAAGTCAACCGGACGGGTTACGTCACCTACGTCGAACTGCTCTACGCCCGCGCGCTCGATTGTCTCTCCCGCATCGCGGGGACGCGCGACAAGACCCGCGCCGCCCGGTATCACAGAATGTTTCTGCGCACGAAGAACGCGATCAACGAGCATCTCTGGGACGACGGAAAGGGCTATTATATCAACTATCGGGACGGCGATTTCGTCGAGGATAACCTGTCGGTCGATACGATCCTCGCGGTCCTCTTCGGCATTTCCGACAAGAACCGGACCGAGCGCCTGCTCGACGTCTTCTCGGCGATCCTCGAAACGAGAAACAACGCGGCGCAACCCGCGGGCGACTTCGGCGTGACGTGCGTCTGGCCTCCCTACCGCGGGACCGATCGGCTCTTCAACCGCTCCACGCAGCAATACGATTACCTCAACGGCGCCGCCTGGCCGTACTGGTCCGCTTTGGTCGCCTACGCGCAGAAGATGAACGGGCGCGACCCCTCCTACGCGCTCTTGTCCCCGTTCGATTGGTGCGTCAAGAACGGCTGCTATTCGCTCGCCAAGTGCTACTCTCCCTGCGGCGTCGACGACACGCCGCTGTTCTCCTCCAACTGCGCCTTCGCTTGGTACTACGACTGGGCGGACGGCGACTATTTCAAGGAAAACGAAGCCGTCTGGAAAACGAAATAAAGAAAGAGGGCTCCCCTTCACGGGAGCCCTTTCGCGGGTGTTCCCCGCTTTTATTTTTTGAAGAACCCGTCGATCAGTTCAAGCGACTCGCGGACGAGGATATCCCCGCCCTCGTGCCCGACGTAACCGCTCGAGATATAGGCGCTGTAGTGCCCGCCCTTTTCGGCTTTTTCGGTCGGCAGATAGCCGAGCGCGCCGCAGCAGAGCTGGATCTCGAAGGTCTGGGTCGCGGCGCTTCTTGCGCGGATCTGGTTGCCGAAATCGAGGAAGAGTTCGAAGGGACAGGTGACGAAAGCGACGCGCCCGAGCCGGATCGCGTGGACCTCGGTATCGACCGTCTCGAAGATCTCCTGCGACTCGTAGCGTTTCAGGGTCCCCGCGTACACGTAAAGTTCGGCGGAATCCTTGTAGTCGAGCGTCTTCTTGTCCTTGAGCGCCTCTTTTAAGACGCGCGCGGCTTCCGCCGCCTCGGCGTCGGTCACGCGGCGCAGAGGGAGGTGCAGATGCTTCACGACGTGGGCGAGATTCCCTTCGGTAAAGACCGTCCCGATCTCCTCCATCTCGCTCTCGATCTCGTTATAGATGCGGCGCCCCGCCTTCCAGGTTCCCTTCACGTCGAACATCGACGGATCGGCAAAGCGTTCCTTCGGGTCGATCCGGGTGACGTTCGGATCCTTGATCGGCGTTTCGGGTTCGACCCAGCGGATCAGGTCGCGCGGGCATTGGTCGCCCGCCGGCGAGACCAAACCGAGCAGTTTGAAGTCGGCGCCGTGCTTTTCGCGGAGCAGGATCTTGACCTTTCCCCAGTAGTCCGCCGAGATCACGCTGCGCTGCTCCATAATCTGCGCGGGACAGGCGATATTCGCAACCACCCCCGTCATTTTTCCACTCTTGTCGTAGATATAGAGCAACTCCATTCCGCTGTCGCAGCCGCCCTCGAGCGAAACGAAGGTCGCGCGGTCGGCGTCGCCCCACATTCTGGCGCTCCCGTCGGAGTAGGTCGCGCGGCGGTTCATCCCGACGGCGACCCGCCCGAATCCCTGCGCAAATCCGCCCTCGTCGAGGTGATCGTACGCCTCGAGCACCGAGCGGGCGATCCGCTCGACCAGAATGTCGCGCGCCTCGTCGGGCTGAATACAGTCGGTCGACGTGATCTGCGGGATATACGTGCAGTCGGCGGGCATATAGTCGCGGATGACCCCGAGCGTGCCGCCCTCGTACGCCCGCACGCCGCCCTCGGCTTGCTCGTAGACGTAGGAGTTGTGGATGTGCACGGCGTGGAGCATGATCTTGTCGGTATCGATTTCCTTGTTTTGTTCGCCGACGCGCGCCCGTACGCGCAGACACAGGTCGCGCCCGACCCCCTCGAGGTCGCAGGAGCAGAAGAACGCCTGTTCCCCGTCCTCCTCGACGGCAAGCGTGGTGACGGTGATGGGCGTTTCCACCTCACTCGTGACGCGCTCGAAAAACTCGCCCGCAAGCGAGATAGGACGATCGGGAACAAGACTGACCTCCGACCAACCGAACCGAATCCTTGACATAACGAATCTCTCCTTTTCAAACAGATTTTCAGTGACGGAAAAACGCCGACTGCTCTTTTTCGAGGTATTCCTTCGGCGAACAGCCGAACTCCTCCCGGAACGCCCGGTAGAAGGTACGCACCGAGCGGAACCCGCTCTCCAGCACGCAGAACTCGGTGCTGTACTTGCGCTCGTTCAGCAGCGTGACGACGTTTTTCAGCCGCAGGAAGTTGATGTAGCGCAGGATCCCGACGTTGACGCTCGATTTGAACAGTCCCGAAACGTAACTCGCGTTGTACCCGAAATGCGCCGCGATCGACGAAAGCGAGATCTCCTCCCGGAAATGCTCGTGGACGTAGAGCAGGATCTTCGAGATCAGGTCGGATCCCGTATAGGACGCGCCCTCCTCGAATACGACGTTCCGGGCGATCACGCCGAGGATGACGTAGAGGTTCCCCTTCATGATCAGGGGGTCCTTCTCGTTCTCGCGGATCTCGCGGAAGCAGGCGAAGATCTTGTCCGCCGCCTCGCCCGCCGTAATAAAGGGGTTCGCGATGGTCTTCCCGGCAACCGACTCGGTAAAATCGCGGCAGATCTCGGGCGGCAGGATCAGGACGCTGAAATGCGCGTCCCGGACCGGGGTATACAGATGCGTGTCGTAACTCAGAGCGACCGACAGTTCGCCGCGCCGGAGACGCTTGCGGTGATCGTTCACCAGAGCGTCGATCTCTCCGTCGGTCACGATGCAGATCTCGATCTGCGAATGAAAATGAAAATCGCCGTTGCCGTTGTGGTAATCAATAATGCGAAAAGTCCGATCGAGCTCCCGCTCGATCCCGAATTTGGCTTGCACGTCGTTCCTCCTCTCCAAAACCTGAAAAACTGTCCCGGAAAAAGCAAAGAATGGCATTTGTGTGAACCATTTTGTGATATAATTATAACACAGGAATCAAAAAAAACAAGCACTTTTTCAAAAAAGGCGGAAAGCAGAATGAAAATCAAGAACGTCAACACCTATTTCGTCCGTCCGCGTTGGGGCTTTGTCGAGATCACGACCGACGCCGGCGTCGTCGGCTGGGGCGAAGCGGTGCTCGAAGGGCACGCCGCCGCGGTCCTCGCCTGCGTCAACGAGATGAAGGACTACCTGCTCGACAAGGATCCCGCCGATATCGAAGGGATCTGGGAGACGCTCTACCGCGCCGGCTTCTATCGCGGGGGCGGCGTGATGATGAGCGCGATCGCGGGCATCGATCAGGCGCTCTGGGATATCAAGGGCAAGGTTTTCGGCGTCCCGGTCTATCAGCTGCTCGGCGGCAAGTGCCGCGAGAAGATGAAGGTCTACTCGTGGATCGGCGGCGACCGTCCCTCCGACGTCGGAGCCGCGGCGAAGGAGAAGAAGGACGCGGGATTTACCGCCGTCAAGATGAACGCGACCGAGGAACTGCAGTTCGTCGACACCTACGACAAGATCGACGCGGTGCTCGAGCGCGTCGCGGCGATCCGCGAGAGCTGCGGCAAGTATTTCGGGATCGCGATCGACTTCCACGGACGGGTACATAAACCGATGGCGAAGGTCCTTGCCAAGAAACTCGAGGAGTTCGATCCCATGTTCATCGAGGAGCCCGTGCTCTCGGAGAATATGGAGTATTTCAAGGAGATCGCGGCGGCTTGCAATATCCCGATCGCGACGGGCGAGCGCCTCTTCTCCAAGTGGGATTACAAGCGGCTCTTCTCAGCCGGCGGAGTCGATATCATCCAGCCCGACCTCTCGCACGCGGGCGGGATCACCGAGGTCAGAAAGATCGCCGCGATGGCGGAGGCGCACGACGTGGCGCTGGCGCCGCATTGCCCGCTCGGACCGATCGCCCTCGCCGCCTGCCTGCAGGTCGACGCCGTCAGTTACAACGCCTTCATTCAGGAGCAGAGCATCGGGATCCACTACAACGTCGGCAAGAGCGTGCTCGACTACGTGAAGAACGGCGAGGACTTCAAGTTCACCGACGGCTTCGTCGGTCTGCCGAAACTGCCCGGGCTCGGGGTCGAGGTCAACCGCGAACTCGTCCTGGAAGAAAACAAGAACCCCCACAACTGGAAGAATCCCGTCTGGCACCACGCCGACGGATCGGTCGCCGAATGGTAAGGAGAACGGAATGAGAGAACAGATCATCAAAAAAGTCGAGGAGAACAAAATCGTCGCGATCATCCGCGGGCTCTCCGCCGACGACGCGGTGAAGACCGCGCGCGCCCTCTCCCTGGGCGGGATCAAACTGATCGAGGTCACCTTCGACCAGAGCCGTCCCGAGGCGTTCTCGGTCACGACCGAGAGCATCAAGCGCATCAAAGCCGAGCTGCCCGACGTGTCGGTCGGCGCGGGGACCGTCCTCTCGACCGAGCAGGTCGATCTGGCGGTCGACGCGGGCGCCGAGTTCATCATTTCGCCCGACGCCGACGAAGCCGTCATCCGGCGCACCGTCGCGCGCGGCGCCGTCTCGATGCCCGGCGCGTACACCGCGACCGAGATCAAGCGGGCGCATAACGCGGGCGCCGATTTCGTCAAGGTGTTCCCTTGTCTTGAGGGCGCCGCCGCCTACATCAAAGCCGTGCGCGCGCCGCTCTCGCATATCAAACTGCTGGCGGTCGGCGGAGTCAACGCCGATAACTGCGCGTCTTTTCTCAAGGCGGGGGCGGTCGGCGTCGGCGTCGGCGGCTCGCTCGTCAACAAGGAGTATATCAAAAACGGCGAATTCGGTAAGATCACCGAACTTGCCGAGACCTTCGTCAAAAATCTGAAGAATTGAGGAACTGAAAATGAAAGTCGTAACCTTCGGCGAGATCATGATGCGCCTGAACCCGGAGGGCTATCTCCGGTTCGTGCAGGCGGACAAATTCGTTTCGACCTACGCCGGCGCCGAGGCAAACGTCGCGACGTCGCTCGCGAACTACGGCGTCGACGCCGCCTTCGTCACCAAACTGCCGAAACACGAGATCGGTCAATGCGCCGTCAACGCGCTCCGGCGCTACGGGGTCGACGTCTCTTTCATCGTCCGCGGCGGCGACCGGGTCGGGGTCTACTTCTGCGAGAAGGGCGCGAGCCAGCGCCCCTCGAAGGTCATCTACGACCGCGCCCACAGCGCGATCGCCGAGGCAAACGAAAACGACTTTGATTGGGACGCGATCTTTACGGGCGTCGACTGGTTCCACGTGACCGGCATCACCCCCGCCCTCTCGGACGGGATGGCGAAGATCACCCTGCAAGCCGTGAAGCGCGCCCGGGAGCGCGGCGTCACCGTCTCCTGCGACCTCAACTTCCGCAAAAAACTCTGGAGCCGCGAGCGGGCGGGCGAGGTGATGGGCGAGGTCTGCCGCTACGTCGACTACTGCATCGCGAACGAAGAGGACGCGAAGGACGTTTTCGGCATCGAAGCCGACAATACCGACGTCGATTCGGGCAAACTCGACCGCGCGGGCTATATCTCGGTGGCGAAGAAACTGACCGATCGGTTCGACTTCAAGGGCGTGGCAATCACCCTCCGTGAGAGCGTTTCGGCAAACGACAACAACTGGTCGGCGATGCTCTATACCGACGGGAACGCCGTGTTCAGCAAAAAATATGCCATGCACATCGTCGACCGCGTCGGCGGCGGCGACAGTTTCGGCGGCGGGCTGATCTATGCCCTTTTGAACGGGTACGAACCGCAGAAAGCCATCGACTTCGCCGTCGCGGCAAGCTGCCTCAAGCACTCGATCGAGGGCGACTTCAACCTCGTGTCGACGTCCGAGGTCGAGGCGCTCGCGGGCGGCAACGCCTCCGGCAGAGTGCAGAGATAAGACCGACCGTTTCCCATCGTTTTGCGGGACCCGGCGCCAAACGGCGCCGGGTCCCGCGTCGCGTTTTCCCCCGAAAAAAAACGAAGCGCCCGCCGCGCGAAGCGGCAGTTTTTCTGCAAGAAACGCAAGAATGAGCGCTCCTTTCCCCAAAGTCGTATCTCTTTCAACTCGTTTGTCTCACTTTCTCTTGCGTTCAAGGCGTTTTCGTGTTATAATGATAGGTAAGTTCCCGCAAAGAAACGGGGCGCCCCGCCGGGATGCCGGCAAAAGGAGAAAAGATTGGTATGAAAAACGAAAAAACGCGTTTGTTCCTTCGCCGCGGGCTGATTCTTCTGCTCGCCGTTGTGTTCGTTCTCGTCTGCGCCGGCTGTATGACCGAAACGCCCGACGAGCCGACGGGAGAGACGACCGAAGCCGAAACCACGGTGCCCGAGACGACCGCGGTCGTCGACGCGACCGAACCGGCGGGTACCGACGAGGGTGAGAATCCGCTCCGGATGATGCGCGGCGCGACGGTTGCGCTTTCCGGCCCGGTGGGTCTGCGTTTCCAGGGCGTCGTTGACAAGGAATACTTCAACGCGCTGAAAGCCGCCTACGGCGACGCCGTCAAGGTCGGTATGCTCTTCACCGCGACCGAGAACCTGACTGCCAACTCGCTCGATTTCACGGTCGATGCGCTCGACGCCTGCGACGCGATCACGGGCAAGAAATATGAAAGAATCGAGATCGCCGCCGAACCGACCGAATCCGAAACCTTCTTCGTCAACGGAACGCTGACCGGGATCGAAAAGGCGGATTACGGACGTTCCTATTCCGTCGTTCTGTTCGTCGAGGTCGCCGGGAAGATCCTGCGCTACTCGTCCTACGCGGCGACGGTGAACGTCGCTACGTTCTCCGAGGTCGCCGAAACGGCGCTGCTCGACCTCTCCGATACGAAAACGGGCAAGTACAGAAACGAGTTCGCCGTCACCCCGACCATCACCAAATACAGCCCCTATACCCCCGCCCAGCGCGAAACGCTGGAGACGATCGCCTACCCCGACGCGATTACCGTAATGTCCTACAATATCGCGGTCTACGACAGCCCGAGCGGCGGACAGGGTTGGGAGGGCAGAAACCCCGCGAAGGTCTCCGAAACCATCCTTGCGCAATCTCCCGATATCATCGGCTTCCAGGAAGTCAACCAGAAACTCTTGGACGGTTGGGACAATACCCTCAACGCGCTCGCGACGGCGGGCGGCTACACCCGGTTGACGGGTCGGTACACCAAGGACGGTTTCGAGAAGAACGAGATTTTCTACAAGACCGACGAGTTCACCCAGATCTCCGAGGGAACCAACTCTTTCAAGCAGGTCGCGCTCGATCTCGAGGTCCCGAACACCGAGAAAGCCGACAACTCGCTCGATAAACACGACCGCGTTTTCCACTACGTCGTTCTGGAACAGAAGTCTACCGGGAGAAAGATCCTCTTCGTCAGCGCCCACCTGCACTACGGCGGTACAGGCTCCGGGCACGAAGCGGACGACAAGGTCCGCCGCTACGAGATCAAGGCGCTGCTCGCGTGGCTCGAACGGATGTCCGCCAACTATCCCGATCAGATCGTCGTGGGCGATATGAACGCGCACTATCTGTCGGGAGCGGGCAAAACCACGATGGACCTTTATAAAACCGGCGGCTTTGCCGTCACCCGCGACTCCGCCGCGCTCAAAGGCGATATCGGCGGAACGCTCGCGACGAGCAACAGAACCACCCGTCCGGAATGGATCTTCGACTACGTGCTGACGAAGGGCAGTATCAAAACCGCCTTCTACACGGCCGTCGACAACCACATCGATACGAACAACACCTACCCCGCAGACCACATCCCCGTGCTCGCGAAGATCTGCCTGCAATAATCGGCAAAAGAACGCCCGCCGCGTTTTCGCGGCGGGCGATTTTTATTTGTCGGCGCTTCATTCATTCTCTTCCCTTGCCTCTTTTGCGTGGGCAAGATGGATCCCGATATGCCCTACCCCGAGGATCGCCGTCCCGCCGAGCAGGATCGGGTTCCCGCCGTATACGGCGAGCAGGGCGAAGGCGAGAACGGGGAGCGTCGCGCCCGCGACCGGGATCCCGAAAAGGCCCCGGTAAAAGTCGCGCATCGTCCGCGGGCTGCGGAAATAACGGATCCAGAACGCCTCGTAAAGGAGCATAGAGAGAAGCGACCCGAGAAGCCAGAACGACCACGGAGACGGCGGCAGACGCAGATTGAAG
>CAMJDE010000049.1 GCA_946404295.1 uncultured Clostridia bacterium
CCTCGGTCACCCTGACCGCGACGGCGGCGACCGGCTACACCTTCGACGGGTGGTATCAGAATAACGAAAAGATCTCGGGCGCCAACCCCTACGTCTTCGCGGAGGGCGCCGAAGCCGTCGCGCTGCAGGCGCGCTTTACGGCGAATACGTACGTCCTGACCTTCTCGAGCGAGAACGACGCGAAGGGAACGGTCGAGGGGTCGAGCGCGAGCGGAACGCCCGTCGCCTACGGCGCTTCGGTTACCCTGACCGCGACGGCGGCGGCGGGACACGACTTTGCCGGGTGGTATAAGAACGGCGAAATGATCTCGGACGCCAACCCCTTCGTCTTCACGCAGTCAACCGAGGCGACCTCGCTGCAGGCGCGCTTCACGGTGCAGAAACGCACCGTCACGCTCTACGACGGGACCGACCTCTACGATACGCTCACGCCCGATTACGGCACGACGGCTGCGCTCCCGCGCCCGACCAAGGCGACCTACGAGTTCGTCGGCTGGTACGAGGATCGCGCGCTGACCCGCGCCTTCGACGGCCGCGCCGTGACCGAAAACCTGTTCCTGTTCGCGAAATGGGAGCGGACGGTCATCCTCTACGAAGTGCGCTTCGTCGATTGGGACGGAACGCAGATCGGCGCCGTGCAGTCGGTCGAACAGGGCAAGGCGGCGATCACGCCCGCCGACCCGCGCCGCACCGGCTACGTCTTCGACGGCTGGTCGGACGACGGATATCTGTCGGTGACCGGCAACCTGACGGTCACGGCGACCTACGCCAAACAGACCTACGCCGTCGCCTTCTACCTTGACGAGGGCGACGAGGATCCCGCGTTTACGCAGAACGTCGCGTATCTTGAACGCGCCGCCATCCCGCAGACCCCGCAGAAGGACGGCTTCCTCTTCGCGGGCTGGAAATGGAACGGCTACGACTTCGATTTCTCGACCACGGTCGACGAGCCGATCGATCTTTACGCGGCGTGGACCGTCAAACCCGCCGACACCTTTACCGTCCGCTTCTGGGACGGCGACGACGGGGACAAAGTGCTCCTCGACACGCAGACGGTCGAGCAGGGCAAGGGCGCGACCGCGCCCGAAAGCCCGCGCCGCACGGGGCTCCGCTTCTCGGCTTGGGATCGTGCGTTCGATTGCGTGACGGGCGACCTCGACGTTCACGCGACCTACGTCACGGCGACCTATACCGTCATCTTCAATTTCTACGAGGGCGGGACGGAGAGATCGACCGAGCAGACGGTCGCACACGGCGCGGCGGCGAACGCCCCCGCGAACTACGCCCGGACGGGATACGATTTTATCGGATGGGATCGGGCGTTCGACAGCGTGACCGAGGACCTGACCGTCGCCGCGCGCTACCAAAAGAAGACCCTTACCGCCTCGTTCTTTAACGGGGAAGAGTTGATCGCGACGGTCGACGCCGCCTACGGCGAGAGTTTCGCGATCCCCGAGACCCCCGAGGTCGCGGGCTACAGTTTCCTCGGCTGGTACGCCGACGGCGCGCTCACCGAGCCGTTTGACTTCACCGCCGCGGCGACGGCTTCGGTTTCGGTGTACGGTCGGTTCGACCTGATCGTCGTCGACCGCTATACCGTCCGCTTCGTCGACTATAACGGAAACGAGATCAGCCGCCAGACCGTTGTCGCGGGCAATTCCGCGATCGCGCCCGGCAACCCGTCGCGCGTGGGCTACACCTTCGTGGGCTGGGATCGCGGGTTTGCTTCCGTTACCGAAGACGTGACGGTCACGGCGACCTACGCGATCAACAACTATACCGTCAGATATTACGCGGAGGACCGCGCCGAACTCCTCGCGACAAAAACGGTGCCCTACGGCACCGACGCGACGGGGCTCGTGACCCCGCCCGCCGTCGCGGGCAAGACCTTCCTCCGCTGGAGCGCCGACCTCTCGTCGGTCTCGAAGGACGCGACGGTCTACGCGATCTACGACGCGCACGTCGTCGAGGTCCGCTTCATGGACGGCGAAAACGTCCTGATCCGCCAGGCGGTGCGCTACGGGCAGACCGCGAGCGTCCCGAACACCCCGACCAAGGTCGACTACGTATTCAAGGGCTGGTATTCCGACGCCGGGTGCGAATCGGTCTACGACTTCAACACCCCGATCGAGAACGAGGAGGGCGTCGAGATCTACGCCAAGTGGGAAGAGGCGAGCGGCGTCTACTCGGTCTACTTCAAGGACTACGACGGCAGGATCTGGGGCAACGTCCAGCGCGTGATGGCGGGTCTTTACGCGATCGAACCGAGCGCGCCCGAAAAGGACGGCGTGACGTTCGGCGGCTGGTATATCGAGGGAACCGACACCCTGTTTGATTTTGATACGATGAAGGTCAACGGAAGTCTAACGCTGGTCGCTCGCGCGGCTGACGATGAAGGAGAGTGACGTGATGAAAAAAACCGGCATGATCCGAGTTCTTTTGGCGGCGCTCCTGTGCTGCCTGCTCTTCGGCGTCTTTGCGCTCGCCGCGTTCGCGGGAGAGGACGAAACGCACACCGTCTCTTTCCTGCTTGACGAGGGCGTGCCCTACGAGGGGCAGGATCAGGAGATCGCCGACGGCGGGTTTGCCGTCGTGCCGCCGACCCCCGAAAAAGAGAACGCCGTCTTCCTGCGCTGGACGCTGGAGGGGGGCGAGCGGTTCTCGTTCCGCACCCCGATCACGGGCGACCTCGAACTTTTCGCCGAGTGGATCCCGCTCGGAGAGGGAACGGTTCTGACGCAGATCTACACCGTCGAGTTTCAGGTCGACGGCGAGACGGTCAGCCGGCAGAGCGTCGAAGCGGGGCAGAGCGCCATCGCGCCGACCGGGTTCGCGTGCCCGACGGGCAAGACCTTCGTCTCGTGGAACGCCGACTTTACCGACGTGCAGGGCGACCTGATCGTTGAAGCGAACCTGACCGACACGGTCTACACGGTGACGGTCGTCGGTCTTGACGACGAGGTGATCGACGTACAGCAGATCACCCACGGCGGGGACGCCGATCTGTCGGATCTCCCCGCGATCCCGCACTATTCGATCGACGGGGAACACCCCTTTGACGGCGTGACCGAGGGGATCACGGCGGACGGCGAGATCCGCGTCAACTACCTCCCCGACGTCTACCGCGTCCGGTTCTGGTCCGAGGGGCAACCCTTCGGCGACGAGCAGGCGGTCGCCTACGGAGAGGGCGTCGCCTTCCCCGAGATCCCCGCGAAGGAACACTACGTCTTCATCGGCTGGTATCTCGATCCCGCCGATACCGCGATGTTCGACTTCAACGTCCTGATCGGCGAGGACACCGACCTCTACGCGAAATTCATCCCGATCGAGAATCCGAAATATACCGTTACGTTCCTGAACTACGACGGCACGCGCTACGGCGGCGAGCAGAAGATCGAGGCGGGGCAGACCGCCTTCGTCCCCGGCGCCCCGGCGCGCGACGGCTACGACTTCGTCGGCTGGTGCGACGAGAACGGCGGGGCGTTCGATTTTGCGACTCCGATCGAGTCCGACCGCACAATCACGGCGTCGTTCAGGGTCCGCGCCTTCACCGTGACGGTCCTGGACGGGAACGAGGTGATCTCGGTACAGTCGGTCCGCTACGGCGAGAACGCCGACGAACCCGCGATCCCCGAAAAAGAGGGCGCGATCTTCGTCGGGTTTGACGGAAGTTTCAACGATATCCGACAGGATACCGTGATCCGCGCGCGCTATATCGTAAAGACGTTTTCGGTCATGTTCTTCGACGCGCAGCAGAGGAAGATCGGCGGCACGCAGTATATCGAATACGGCGGCGCAGCGACAGCGCCGAGGATCGCACCCCCCGAAGGGTATTCCTTCGTCGGTTGGTCGGACGACTTCGACGAGGTCAAAGAGGACCTGGTGCTTTTCCCGGTCTTCGAGCGGCTCTCCTATACCGTCCGCTTCTTTGACGAAAACGACCTGCTCGCCGCGGAGACGGTGCTCTACGGCGACAACGCGACCTCGCCCGCCCCGACCCGCGACGGCTGCATCTTCGTCGGCTGGTACGACGCGAACGAAGCGGCGTACGATCTGTCTTCTCCCGTGACCGGCGACCTCGACCTCTACGCCGCCTGGCAGGAGAAGCCCCCGGTCGTTCACACCGTCGTCTTCACGGTCGACGGCGCGACCTATCAGACCCAGACGGTGGCGCACGGCGCCGCCGCGCAGAATCCCGCCAACCCCGCCAAGTACGGCTATACCTTCACGGGTTGGGACGCCGACTTCTCGAACGTCACGGACGATCTGACGGTCGCGGCGCTGTTCGAGATCAAGACCTATACCGTTGTCTACACGGCAAACGGCTCCGTCTTCTCCTCCGAGGAGGTCGATCACGGCGGTCTTGCGACCCCGCCCGACGCGACCCCCGAACGCGAGGGCTACCGCTTCGTTCGCTGGAGTTTTGATTTCGGGACCCCGATCACCGAGGACGTGACGGTCAAGGCGGTCTATACGATCGAGACCTACGCCGTGCGGTTCTTCAACGGGGAAGAGGTCTTCGCCGAGCAGACCGTTGAATACGGCGACTTCGCCGCCGTTCCCGGCACCCCGCAGAAGGTCGGCGCGACCTTCGTCGGCTGGTATTACGAAAACGGGACGGCGTTCCGCTTCTCGCACGCGATCGAGGGTGCTCTCGACCTGTACGCGCGCTTTGAGACGCTGACCTTCACGGTCTCCTTCTACGACGGAAACGAACTCTTCTGGCAGGCGGACGTCGAATACGGAGAGACCGTCGACGTCCCGCACGGCGAACCCGACAAACCGGGCTACGTCTTCGTCGGATGGGATTTTGATTTCGAGACTCCGATCGTCCGTGAGACGACCGTTTACGCCAAATTCGAGCAGATCGTTTATACCGTGACCTTCACGGTCGACGGCGAGATCTGGGCGAGCGCGACCGTGCCCGAGGGCGAAACGGTTTCGGCGCCGCAGGCGCCGCGCAAGGACGGCTATCGCTTCGTCGGATGGGAGTGGGATTTCCGCGATCCCGTCAACGGGAACGAGACCGTCGAGGCGCTCTTCGAGCGGATCACCTACACCGTCACCTACACGGTGAACGGCGCCTTCCTGTACGCCGACGTGGTCGGTTGGGGCGATCTTGCCGAGGAACCCGATCCCGTCAGCGTCGACGGCTACGTCTTCGTCGGCTGGGACTTTGATTTCGACACGCCGATCAAGGCGGACGTCGTGATCCCCGCCGCGCTTGAACGGGTGACCCACACGGTCACGTTCAAGGTCGGAAACGAGGTCTTCGCGACCGCGACGGTCGGAGAGGGCGATCTTGCCGAGCCGCCCGAGGTCGTCCCCGCGATCGAGGGGATGGCGTTCGTCGGTTGGGACTTTGACTTCGACGTTCCGATCACCGAGAACGTGACGGTCAAGGCGATCTTCCGCTACGTCGATTACACGGTCTCCTACTACGTCGACGGAACGCTCTATTTCGAGCAGACCTACCACGCGGGCGACGCGATCGTCGCCCCCGGAGCGCCCGAACTCGTCGGAATGATCTTCAACGGCTGGGCGAACCTGCCCGCCGTGATGCCGGCGCGCGACCTCGTGATCGAGGGCGACGTGACGGTCCTGCCCGACAACCTCTTCACGCTCGATCGGGTTGACAACCCCGACGGCACGACCACCCTTTCGCTCCGCGTTTCCGGCGTCGTCAATATCGCCGGATTCATCGGACGGCTCTCCTGCGAGGCGACGTCGCTTACGCCCGAAACGATCCTGGCGGCGAATAGTGAGGAAGCCGACGTCGTGGCGCGCGTCTACGTCACGTCCGACGGCGAGGTCCGCTTTATCTGGACCGCCGCGGAGAACGCGACCGAGGAGTTTACCGTCTTCACCCTCACCTACAAGGCGGGGGTCGAAGCGCCAGATTTCACGCTTGAGATCGAGGAGGCGCGTACGATCGACGAACGGGGCGAGATCATCGCAGCCGCGTTCACCCTCGACTGATCCTTTTGCGCAAAGGTCGGCTTTGACCGAATTTGGAATAGATATTTTTTAAAGGAGAAGAACCATGAAAAGAACGAGAAAACACAGTTGGCTGATCGGATTGGCGCTCGTGCTGATCCTTGCCGTCTGCCTCTCTCTGCCTGTCGCGGCGAGCGCGCCGACGTCGGACGGCGACGGCGGCGTCGTGCCGGTCCAGGAGGGCGGACCCGTACCCTCCGACGGTTTCCCCAATCTTCCGGAGGGGACCGTTCTCGTCGGCAACAACGCGACGACTCTCGCGTTGGATACCGAGGAACTCTACGGGATCGAGGTCTTCGCCGTCTGCGGCGAGGGCGCCGAGTTCGCGTCCTACGAAATGCATCTTTATCTCCCCTCGTTTATGACGTTTGACAGCGTAGTCTGCGCGGACGAGAACGCGCTCTTCACCTGGAATTATGAGAGCGAGGTTCTTTCGGTCGCCTGTTCGACGACGACCGACCGCGAGGCGGATTCGCTGTTCACGGTTTATTTCTACCTGAACGAGGACGCGACGCTCGAGAGCGCCGGCGCGTTTGAAGATGCGGGAAAAACCTTCACGAACACGTCGTTTGTGAACCTTCCGGTCATCACGCTCTTCGGAGAGATCTCGGTCTATGAGGAGATGCCGCTGAAGGGCGACGTCAACCTGGACGGCGAGATCACGATCGACGACGCCATCGCGCTTCAGCAGATCATCGTCCGGATCAACGACTCGCCTCGCTACTATACCGACGAGTTCTACGCCGCCGACGTCAACAACGACAATATGCTGGACATCATCGACGTGCAGTACATTCAGATGTACCTGATCGGCGAGATCGACTCGCTCGAAGACGTCTACGCCGAGGATCCGCTGATTCTGATCCGGGTCAATTTCTTCGACCAGTACGGCAACGTTCTCGCCAATCGGATCTTGACCGCTCCGCCGGCGGGTGAGGCGACGACCACCTATCCCGCTCTGGTTGAATTCATCAATCAGTGGGCGGGTGATCTGTTCCCGGGAATGACGGTCGAATCCCTCTACGCCGAGTCCGGCGCCGACGTCTACGCGGCGACGTCGATCGTCACGGGGGACGACGTTCTCAACGTTTTCCTTCGCTCGGATAAGGGCGACGAACCCTTTACCTACGACGAGAACGAGGTGCAGACGCGCGTCAGCACGGACGGGCAGTTCACCGTTTACCAGTACGCCGATTACGAGGACGTGGTCGCCGCGGTCGCGGGTAACACGATCATCGTCGAGAAGTACGTGGAGCGTGACGGGGAATACCATACGATCAGCTGCAACGGGTACGTTCTGACCGCGGACAATATCGGCGACGTCTCCGACGTTGACTTCAGCACGCTCAACGAATACGTGGATATTTCGGTCTTCGTCAACGGCGAAGAGTACGTGATCGACCTCCGCGTCGTTCCCAACACCGACGGGCTCGAGATCATCACGGAGGGCGTTCGCCGCGAGGTCTCTGCCGTCGGCGACGGCGGAACCGAGGTCGACTACTACTATTTCGTCGCCTACGGCAACGGACTGATCGAGTCCTGCGATTTCGACGACCGGAACGACGAGACCGCTTGGCGCGACTACATGGAATACGAGGCGGTCTGGGAGAACGACGAGCTTCTCTTCGCGATTAACCAAAACGGTATGACCCTCTACTATATGCAGAGCAACGAGACCTACGAGGGCTACACGGTCGTGACCGAGTACCGTCCGGGAAGAGAGGAACAGACCACTTCTTACACCCTCTCGCTCGGCGATAATATGACGGTGCGTTTCGAGGTGTTCGGCAACGATTACGCCATGATGTTCCAGACCAATCCGCGCACCGGCGCGATGGAACTGGGCGGCACGGTCAAGGTCGAGATCGACGCCGAGAACAACACCTTCGTTTTCGCGAACACGACCTTCACGATCGGCGAAAACAACGTGCTGACGCTCGGAGTTCCCGACGATGAACCGATTGAGATCGTCGACTATTTCGGCGACGAGATCACTTTCGTCCTCTTTGAGGGAGGAACCGGCTACTACGCGATGAACGGCGAGCCCGTGATGATGCTCGATGGCTGGTCGTACGTCTACAGCGCGGATCAGGAAGCGCCCGTCGCTCTCAAGATTTCGATGAGTGGCGACGAGCTCGTCTTCGTGATCTGGGAGATCGACGGTAAATGGCACGAGGGCGACGAACCCGACTTTTCCAACGCGGATATTCGCCTCTTCTACCTCGACGGCGAGGAGGTCACGCTCTACTGCTGGGCGGGAACGGATAACGGTTACCTGCAGTTCGGCGACGCCGCTCTGATCCAGGCGAACTATAACGCAAACGCGGACACGATCCGGTATTACGCTCCTTCGGGCGACTACGTGTTCCTGATCAACGGGACCGACCTGATTCCCGCAGAACAGTACATGCTGAGAGTCGGCGGAGTGAACTACAACGTTCTGCTCGGCGGCGGGATCGCCTCCGGATTCCTCGGTTCGCTCACCGACTATCAGACGGTCAGAATGACCTACGTAATCGGCGAAGACAACGTCTGGACCTTCCTTGACGAAACGGGTCTGAACGTGATTGTGGAATGCGTCGCCTCGGCGGATAGCCCGAAGACTCTGCAAGCTGTTTACGGCAACGGTTCGAGCGACGAATTCTTCACCGTCCACGTCACCTATCTCTGCGAGGGCGAAGTACTTGATGAATTCGACGCGCAAATGCCTTACGGCTACGAGATCGGCGAACTGGCAACCTCCGTCAACCGGACGTTCCAGGATCAAGACGAGAAGACGGGCGAGGTTCGCGGCACCTACCTTTGCACCGGCGTTTTCTACGACGCGGAGGGAGAGTCCCCGGTCCACGAGGAAGATATCCTCGCGAAACCGGTCTCGATCTATTACGTCTGCGTCCCGTACATCGGCGACTGACCGAACCGAATGCAACTCACTCGACCGCGCGGGCAACCGCGCGGTCGTTTTATGTTCGTTTCGTCCAAAACGGCAATCTTTCTTTGCTTTCGGGCGAAAGGGGTTGCAAATAAAGCAAACCCGTGATATAATAAAAACGCAACGAACGCAAATCTTTTTTCCTCTTTCAAACGCGGAAACAACAATTTCGGAGGATAAAACCGTGAAAAAATGCAGATTGCTCTTCGTTCTTGTTCTTTTTGCCGTTCTGTGCCTTCTGACGCTTTCCTCCTGCGGAGGCGGCGCCGACGACTCGACGACGGCGGATACGGTCGACGTCACGACCGTCCACGAACACGCGTGGGTCGAGGGGACGACGACCGACCTTTCGGCTTGCGTGCACGAGACGCAGTACGTCTGCTCGGTCTGCGGCGAGACCAGGACCGAGACGACCGAAACGCACGTCTGGAGTGAAGAGACGCGCCTGATCGCTCCCCCGTCCGGGACGAGCGACGGCGAGTGCGAACGGATCTGTTCCGTTTGCAAAAAAACGGGAGGGATCGTACCGATGACAAACGAGGAATACATGGCAAAGATCGAGGAACTGCGCGCCGGGATCAACGGTTTTTCGACGTCTCAATTCGGCGGTTCGCAGGTCACGAAGACCATCGCCGATTTCAACAAGATCGCCGACAAGACCTACAACGCGCCGCCGAAGACCCCGGTTGCGGGGCATCCGCGTGTCCTCTTCAACGCGCGCGATCTCGACGGGATCCGCGCCGTCCTGAAAGAGGACCGGAGCCGGGACGCCGCCGCGATCTTTTTCGAGTCGGTGACAGGGGATCTCCCGACGGGAGAACTCGGAGAGGCGACCCTGCACGAAAAGGGAACCTACAAATACATCACCGACAGCATCTATAACTACGACGACGAGATGCTGAAGCAGATCCAGGCGCTCGCCCTCGACTATCAGCTGACGGGGAACAAGAGCTCGGGCTACGGCGCG
>CAMJDE010000050.1 GCA_946404295.1 uncultured Clostridia bacterium
AGCAGATCCAGGCGCTCGCCCTCGACTATCAGCTGACGGGGAACAAGATCTCGGGCTACGGCGCGATCCGGGCGATCGAGAACTTTATCCTCACGCTCGACATCACGAAACTGACGAGCGACCCCGAGCGCCAGTACGGCGCCGTGATGTATACGGCGGCTTGCGTTTACGACTGGTGCTACGACCTTATGAGCAACATCGACCGGCTCCGCATCGTGTCGGGCGTCGAGCACAAGATCGTGAACGGCAGCCATATGGAGATGGGCTTCCCGCCGACGAAACAGTATTCGGTCGCGGGGCACGGCTGCGAATATCAGCTGATGCGCGACTATCTCGCGTTCGCCATCGCGATCTACGACGAGTATCCCGGCTGGTGGGATTTCGTCGCCGGACGGTTTTATCAGGAATACGTCGACGCGAGAAACGAGTTCTACGCGGGCGGTATGGTGTCGCAGGGCGTTTCGCTCTACGTCCGCGTCCGCTTCTCGTCGGATCTCTATTCGGCGTGGCTGCTCAAAGCCGGCGTGGGTGAGATGCCCTATCGCGCTAAAGATATGAAACAGATCATGCGCTCGATCTACTGCTACGAATTGCCCGACGGCAACGGCTTCGCGATGGGCGACAGCCACGAGAGCAAGATCGACGGCGACTTTATGAACTACGGACTTCCCGCGATGATGGCGGCGTATCTCTTCAACGACGAGACCATCCGCGCCCAACTCGAGAGCCGTCCGGGCTGCTATACCAAGTTCGTCGACGAGGATCAGGACTGCTTCGAGTATACCGGCGTCGCCGAGTATCTGATCTGCTCCTCGAGCGGCGTGAAAGCGGCGGACGACGTCCACAAGGATATGGATCTGATCCTCTATAACGGCGGCTGGCTCGGGCAGATCATCGCCCGCAACGGTTGGGGCGACGATCAGGCGGCGGTCCTGATGAAGATCGGCGTCAAGACGGCGGGCAACCACGACCATCAGGATCAGGGACAGTTCCAGATCTTCTATAAGGGGATGCTCGCGGGCGATACCGGCGTCTACGACAGTTACAGTTCCCAGCACCGGAACAACTATCACCGCCAGACCATCGCGCACAACTGTATCCTGGTCCGCGATCCCGGCTCGACGAGCGACAGCGGCGGACAGAAAAAGATCGGCGGCGACGAGATGAGTCTCTCCAACTGGAACACCGAGTCGAGGACCAAGACCGGCGTCCTCTCCGGCGTGCAGTACGCCTACGCCGACGAGGCGAAAACCAAGCCGCTCTACGCCTACATCGCGGGCGATATCTCGGCGTCCTACGACAGCACGCGGACGAATAAGGTCGAACGCCGGATGCTGGCGGTCTACGACACGCAAAACGCCGATGTTCCGATGTATTTCGTGGTCTTCGACAACGTTACGGCGCTGCAGACGTCCTACGAAAAGGTCTTCCTGCTCCATACGCGCACCGAACCGACGGTCGACGGCAATACCGTGACCGAGGTGAACGGAGAGGGCAAACTGGTGCTCCAAAGCGTGATCGGCGGCGATAAGATCGTCAAGATCGGCGGCGAGGGCAATAACTACAACGTCAACGGGACGCAGATGGTTCCGAAAGCCGACGCCACGAGCCGGGAGGACGGCTTCTGGGGACGCGTCGAGATCTCGACTTCGGGCGCCAAGGCGCAGCAGATGCTGAACGTGATGTACGTCTGCGACGCCGACAAGGATCCGAACCTCACCGCGACGGCGATCAACTCTAACATCGTCAAGGGCGCCGTGATCGGCAAGATCGCGACCGTCTTCATCGCCGACGCGGCTCGCCGCACGACCCTCTTCACCTTCACGGCGGAGGGCACGGGCGACCTGACCTACTACGTCTCGGGCGTCAAAGCGGGCAACTGGACCGTGACAGCCGGCGGGAACAGCCGGACCGTGACGGCGACCGAGGACGGCGGGCTGCTCGTCTTCACCGCTCCCGCGGGGTCCGTTACCCTGACCCCGGCGAACTGATCCGCGCATAAACTCGATCAAAGCCGTTTCGGGAGGCGTTTCGTCTCCCGAAAACCGAAAGAAAAGGAAATCTTTATGAAAAAAACAATTCTTTTACTGGCGCTCGTTCTGGCGCTCGCTCTCTCGGCGCTTCTGTTCGCGTCCTGCGAACTCTCGTCCGGGGAAGAAGAGGAGACCGAGGCGACGACGGTCCCGGAACACGAACACGTCTGGGACGAGGGGACGGTCCTCTCGGGCGGCTGCGATCCCGAGACTCAGGAGGGAACGCCCGGAGAGATCCGCTATACCTGCACGATCTGCGGCGAGACCAAGACCGAGGAAACCGACGGACATTCGTGGGAAGATCGCGGCGTGCGCGCCGAACCGACCTGCAAGATCACCGGAATCAGACTCTACGTCTGCACGGTTTGCGATAAGAAGCGGGGCGAAACCATCCCGGTCAATCCCGACGCGCACGTCTTCAAGGCGGGCGATCAGGGGCGGATCGTGAAGGCGCCGACGGAGTCGCAGGACGGCGAACTCGAAAAGGTCTGCACCAAATGCGGCAAGGGGGTCACGACCCCCCTCGCCTACGCCGACTACCACGCGCAGGTCGTCGCGCTGAAAACCGAGATCTCGGGCTTCTCGACCTCCGATTTCGGCGGCGCGAAGTTCCTGAAAACACGGCAGGAGTTGATCGACGCGTCGGGGCGGAGTTTCAGTATGCCGCCCGTCAATCCGAAGAGCGGGCAGCATCCGCGCGTCCTCTTCAACGCGAAGGATCGCGCCGGGATCAACGCCGAGCTGCTGGATAGCCGGAGCGAGGTGGCGGCGACCACCTACCGTTCCTACATCACCAATCCGACCGACGGTCGGCTGAAACCCGCCGAGACCCGGAGCGACGGGTTCCATAACTTCGACGCGATCGTTCTGAACAAAATCCAGGCGCTCGCGCTCGAATACCAACTGACCGGAAACGAGATCGCCGGACTTCAGGCGGTCAAGGCGATGCTGAACTTCTTGAAAACGATGGACTTCCAGCGCATTACGGGCGACCTCGAACGGCAGCACGGCTACGTGATGTTCATCGCCGCCTGCGTCTACGACTGGTGCCACGACCTGATGACCTCGGTCGACCGTGTCCGGCTGGTCTCGGGCGTACAGCACAAGGTCCTCGAGGGAAACGACCTCGCAGGACACGCCCGGATGGAGATCGGCTTCCCGCCCTCGGGTCAGCACGCGATCGCGGGACACGGCTGCGAGTTCCAGCTGCTCCGCGACTACCTGTCGTTCGCCATCGCGATCTACGACGAGTATCCCGGCTGGTGGGAGTATATCGCGGGACGGATCTATCAGGAGTTCGTTCCCGTCAGAAACGAGTATTACAAGGCGGGGATGTACCCGCAGGGCGTCTCGGTCTACATCCGCATCCGCTTCTCGTCCGACCTCGCCTCCGCGTGGCTGCTCAAAGCCGCGACCGGTAAGATGCCTTACGACGAAGAGGGGATGAAAGAGGTCGTCCGCACCTTCTACTGCTACGAACTGCCGAACAAAAACGGCTTCCAGTCGGGGGACGACCAGACCACCGACGGCAACTTCATCGTCGGCGGACGCGCCACCCTGATCTCGTCCTACCTCTTCGACGACCCGACGCTCCGCGCGCAGCTGGAATACTTCGGGCAGAGTTACAACACCTTCGGCACGGCGTTTAACTTCGCGGCGAACGTCTCGGAATACCTGATCTGCTCTTCGCACGGCGTGAAGGCGGCGTCCGACCGTCACGACGACCTGCCCCTGATCCGCTATAACGGCGGCTGGCTCGGGCAGATCATCGCGCGCAACAGTTGGAAGAACGATCAGGCGGCGGTCCTGATGAAGATCGGGTGCCGCACGATGGCGAACCACGACCACGCCGACGCGGGGCAGTTCCAGATCTGGTACAGGACGATGCTCGCGGGCGACACCGGCGCCTACGACACCTACGGCGACACGCATTTCAAGGAGTATCACCAGGCGACCATCGCCCACAACTGCGTCCTGGTCTATAATTCGAGCAAGGCGTCGACCTACTACACGGGCGGTCAGAAGCAGCCGGGCGAGACCGGAAATCAGGACAAGTGGCGGAGCGACGCGTACAAGACCGGGACGGTCACGGGCTACCAGTACGCCTACGCCGACGAAGCCGAGACGCAGCCGCTCTACGCCTATATCGCCGGCAACATCACCCCCGCCTACTACGACGGCACCGGCAGAACGTCGAGCGACACCGTCAACGAGGTGACGCGTCGGATGCTGACCGTCTACGATACGAAGAACGCCGACGTTCCGATGTTCTTCTTCGTCTTCGACAATATCAACGCCAAGAGCGCGAGCCACAAAAAGACCTTCCTGCTCCACGTCCCGAGCAACCCGACCATCTCGGGCAAGACCGTCACCGTCACGAGCGGCGGCGGCAAACTGGTGCTGCAGAGCGTGTTCGGCGGCGACAATATCACGAAGGTCGGCGGTTCGGGCAACAACTACAACGTCAACGGACAGCAGCTCGTACCGACCAACAACGGCAACGACGGCTTCTGGGGGCGGGTCGAGATCAGCCCGAACACCGGGAAAACGACCGACCAACTCCTGAACGTAATGTACGTCTGCGACGCCTCCAAGACCCCGTCCGGCGTCACCGCGACGGGCATCGAGGCGAGCGGCGTCAAGGGCGCCGTGATCGGCAAGACCGCGGCGGTCTTCGTGACCAGCGCGACCCGCCGTTCGACCGCCCTCACCTTCACGGCGACGGGTTCGGGCAGCCTGACCTACTACGTTTCGGGCGTGAAAGCCGGGAACTGGACGGTTTCGGTCGGCGGGAACACGCAGACCGTGAAAGCGACCGCCGACGGAGGACTGCTGGTATTCACGGCTCCCGCAGGCGCCGTCACCCTGACGCCGCAGTAAGGACGACGCGCGGATGCACGCACAGACCGAAAAACGAATGGATGATTATATAGTTCGTTAAAGCTTTCCGCTCTGTGAAAACTCTTCGCATTGTAAAACGCAAATTAAGGTTGAAACCCGTTCGCGATCCGCGAACGGGTTTCTCCATTTGATGATAATTCGTTTTTCTATCCCCGTTCTCACCCTCTCGCGGTATGTATATACGGCTTCGGGGTGAGAGCGGGGATTCTGCACGCACCTGCGCGCGCCTGATAACAATAGCTGGCGCAGTTGTGTTTATAATGTTACCAAATCGGGCGCGCCGCTCGTCTTTCTCGGTTTGTTTTGCGCGCGTTCATAATTTCTTTACAAATATATGGTACAATAGTTTTCTGTATAGAATACGCGGAACGGGACAGGACGCCCGTTCCGTTCTCCGCCCCCTTCGCGGGGCGTGTCTTCGGCAGATCCGGAGACAGAAAGGGAAGGTATGAAAGAAACGAACGAAAAGGTCGCGGAAAGCGAGGGCAAGGGCGGCGCGATGATCCGCGTGGAGCATCTCGTCAAACGCTACGGCGGGACGGCTTTTGCGCTCGACGACGTGAGTTTTGAGATCGGGGAGGGCGAGATCGTCGGTCTGCTCGGTCCGAACGGCGCGGGCAAAAGTACTGCGATGAACATTCTGACCGGGTATCTGTCGACCACCTCGGGCCGCGCGGAGATCGGCGGGGTGGACATCCTCGAAAACCCGCTCGAGGCGAAGAGGATGATCGGGTATCTGCCCGAACAGCCCCCGGTCTACCCCGATATGACGGTGACCGAGTATCTGCGCTTCGTTTACGAGTTGAAGGGCTGCAAGTTCCCGCGCGAGGCGCATCTTGCCGACGTGATGGCGGCGGTGAAGATCACCGACGTCTCGCATCGGCTGATCCGCAACCTCTCGAAGGGGTATCGGCAGCGCGTCGGGATCGCGCAGGCGCTGATCGGCGATCCGAAGGTCATCATCTTCGACGAACCGACGGTCGGGCTCGACCCGAAACAGATCCTCGAGATCCGGAACCTGATCCGCAATCTCGGGCGCACGCACACCGTCATCCTCTCGACGCACATTCTCGCCGAGGTGCAATCGGTCTGCGAACGCATCGTCATCATCAACCACGGGCGGATCATCGCCAACGAGCGCGCGGACGACCTTGCCCGCGTGATCGAGGACAACACCCATTTCCGCTACGCGATCGTCGGCGACAAGAACGCCGTGACCGACGCGCTCCGGGGGGTGCAGGGCGTCTCGTCGGTTTCCCCGATGAACGAGCGCGAGGGCGACGCCTTCTGCTATCTCGTCGAGGGAAAGCGCGGGGTCGACGTGCGGCGCGGGATCTTCCGCGTTTGCGCGGAAAAGAACCTTCCGATCCTCTCGATCGGGGCGGTCGGCAACGACCTCGAAAGCATCTTCATCCGGCTGGTCGACCGTTCCGACCGCGAAACCCAAACGAAGTAACGACGGCGAAAAAAAGAAAGGACGTCCCGAAAGGGAATGAAAACCGACTATGTCAGCCATTTATAAACGGGAACTGCACTCCTACCTGACCTCCGCGATCGGCTACGCCTTCATCGCGCTCTTCTTCGCCGTGTCGGGGGGCGTCTTCGTCTACACGACGCTCTATTCCGGGACCGCCAACCCGGGCAACTACTACACCTATATGCTGGTCTTCTTCGTCATTCTTCTGCCGATCCTGACGATGAAGTCGTTCAGCGAGGAACGCAAGCTCCGCACCGAGCAGCTGCTGATGACCGCTCCGGTTTCGATCCCCGCGATGGTGACGGCGAAATTCCTTGCCGCCATGACCATCTTCTCGGCGTGCACGCTGCTCTGCTCCTGCTCCTTCCTGTTCCTGACGAAATACGCGACGGTGCGGGCGGCGACGGTGTTCGGCAACCTGATCGCCATTCTGCTCGTCGGCGGGGCGTTCATCGCGATCGGGCTGTTCGTCTCGGCTCTGACCGAGAACCAGCTTGCCGCCGCGATCGGAACGGTGGGGATCATCCTGCTCTTCTTCGTCGTCTCGGCGCTCAACCGCTTCATCCCGGTCTACTGGATCCGGTTCGTCCTCTCGGGCGTTTCGATCTTCAGTCGGTTCGGTAACTTCACGCAGGGCGCGTTCGACTTCTCGGCGCTCCTCTACTATCTGTCGGTGATGGTCGTCTTCCTGCTTCTCACCGGACGGGTCTACGACCGCCGCCGCTATCGGTAAGGGGGAAGTATGGGTCGATTCAAGGAAAAGGCGAAGGGTCTCTTCCGCCGCGCCGGAGCGCGCGGGGGGATCGGCGCCGCGACGGTCGCCGTCGTGATCGCGCTGATCGTGATCCTGAACGTCATCGTCTACGCGCTGGGGTCGAAGTACTCGTGGGTACTCTACACCGCCCCCCGCTACGAACACACGATCGGTTCTTCCTCCGAAACCTTCTTCTCCGACCTCGATCAGGGGCGGGATCTGAAGATCCGCTTCTGCATGGCGGAGGAGAAACTCGAGGGGGATTCCGCCTACCGTCTCGTGCTTGAGACGGCGCGGCAGTTTGCCGACAAGTACGGCTTCATTTCGGTCGATTTCATCAACATCGTCGTCGATCCGGGCGAGGTCTCGCGCTACAAGTACGGCGCGGCGCCCGAGTACGACGAGGACGGAAACAAGATCAAAAAGAACAGCGTCACCGAACAGAGCGTGATCTTCGACGCGGGCGGCAACGATTTTTCGGTCACGACGCTCCGCTCCTTCTTCATTCTCGACAGTAAGCAGTATATCACGGGCTACGACGGGGAACGCGTGATGAGCGCCCTGATCCACCGGACGCTGGCGGACGAGCATCCCGTCGCCTGCTTCACGCGCGGGCACGGCGAGACCTCGAACGAACTGCTCTACAATATCCTCGTCTGCGCCGGGTATTCGATCGCGACGGTCGACCTCGCCAAAGAGGAGATCCCCGCGGGGACCACGCTCCTCGTCGTCTCGAACCCGCTCTACGACTTCGAGACCGGCGCCGCCGGATCGGGGATCGTTTCGGAGATCGAGCGGCTCGACGCGTTCTGCGGCGGGGGCGGCACGGTCTTCGCGATCCTTGACCCGCTGGTCATCGATCTGCCGCACCTGAACGCCTATCTGGCGGGGTGGGGGCTCTCGCGTACCGAGGGAACGGTGCGCGATATGACCAACTCGCTGACCCCCGACGGCTACGCCGTCTCGACTTCGTTCTCGTCGAGCGCGCCGGGGCGCGCGATCCGCGACCGGATCCGTGAGTTCTCCGACGCAGACGTCGTTCTGAAACGCGCCGCCGCGATCGAGATCAACGCCCCCGCGGGCGTCGACGCCGCCCCCGTCCTCTCGGTCGGGCGCACCGCCTCGATCTGGGCGGACGGCGAGAAGACCGACGGGGAGGGCGGCTACGCCGTCGCCGCCTACGCGAGCCGCGAGAACGGCTCGGGCGTCTTCCTCGTTTCGAGCGTCTATATGACCTCGTCCGACGCCATCCGCACCAACGGCTACGCCAACGCCGATTTCATCTACGCCGTGCTGGAGTATTCCGACGGCGCCCGCGTCCCGCTCGGGACGACCGTTATGCTGATCGAGACCGAAAGACTCGAGGGCGTGACCCGCGGCGTCATCCGGCTTACCCTCGCGCTTCTCTTCGCCGCGATCCCCGCCGCCGTCGTGACGGTCGGCGTCGTCGTGCGCGTCAAACGGAAGAACCGCTGACGCGGAATTTCCCGGGACGAAACGCCCCGGAGAAAGGATTGATCCCGAATGAACAATATCCGACCCAAACGCCTGTCCGTCCGTTTTCAGAGGTGGCTGACGCCCGCGGTGATCGTTCTCGCGGCGCTTTTGCTCGTTCTGTCGCTCGGATTGGCGGGGCTGGTTTCCGCCCGGTCGCTCTGGCTCGATCTCACCCCCGAGGGGCTCTACTCGCTCTCGGATCTGATGATCGAGGAATGTAAAAAGATCAAGAAGGACGTCAAGATCACCTTCTGCGACGATCCCGACCACCTGATGGACAACTACCAGTCGCGCTACGTCTACGTGATGGCGAAGGAACTCGAACAGTACTTCGACAATATCACGGTCGAGACCGTCAACGTGACCCTGAACCCGACGGCGGTCGACCGCTATCGGGTCGTATCCTCGTCCTCGATCCCCGCGTCGAGCGTGATCGTCAGCTGCGGGGATCAGTACCGCGTCTACACGGCGTCGCAGTTCTGGATCGCCGGGACCGACGACGCGGGCAACACGACGGGTCTCTACTCCTTCAACGGGGAATACAAGATGGCGACCGCCTTCTTCTCGCTCTCCGCGATCGCGCAGCCGAAGGCGTATTTCCTCGTCAACCACGGCGAGCGTTACTTTGCGCCCGACGACGAAGCCCACGCCGCGCTTCACGCCAGGACCGAACAGCAGGACGAGGACCTCTCGGCGTTCTACCACCTGCTTCTGAAGGCCGGGCTCTCGGTCGACTATCTCGACCTGACGGGACGGAGCTGGAGGCCGAAGAACCGGGGCATATATGTTTTCGTTTCCGGACC
>CAMJDE010000051.1 GCA_946404295.1 uncultured Clostridia bacterium
TCTCCTTTGCGATGCGCTCGACTTCGCGGATGATCATGGAGCCGATCCCCTGATGACGATAACGTTCATCCACCCAGAGTTCATTCAGAACCATTCTCGACCAATGGTATTCGTAAGCCGTCGCAAAACATCCGCCGATCGTTACGCCGCTTTCGTCCTCGATTTTAAGGACGAATTCTTCCTCGTCCGCATCCACCTCGCGCGGCACGATTTCATTGATCTTTTTGCCGACGTATCCGGCGTCTTCCTTTGTCAAATCTTCGATCTTGTATTCCATTGATTGCCCCCGTAAATCCCGAGTTGTCGATCTCTTTTCCTTTATTATAAGCGAAAAGTGCGTTTTTTTCAATAGTGAAGTTTGCGCCAAAGGCGCAAGTGAAGTCGTTCGCTGCGCGCACGGTGAAGTATTGCTTCACGTTCCGGCTTGCCGGAACACTTAGTTGAAAAAAGCGCTTGCAAACGCAAGCGCTTTTTTCTTGTGTAAGTCCGCAAAAATGATACACGCTCGCTGCCTCTGTAAAACGGAATTATCTGCGAATCATAATGCCTTTCATATACGACGTTTCATTATGTGTTCGATACACTTCCTTTTTCTCTTCTTCCGTGCATCCGATCAGTATCTTGATTTCTGAATCTCTTTTCAATAAATCGACAATGCATATGACGGCATCGATTCTTTTTCCATCGCTTCCAACCCAAACATCAATTCCCGCACCATCCATAGAGGCGGTATTATTCAGATAACCGTAGTCAACGCAATAGATAAAATCCGGAAATTTGGGATGCGCAGAACCTTTAGGTCTATCAATCACAATTGTAGATTTATTCACCAACTCATCCAACGCATTCCAGAATTCTTCATTGTAGCTGTCCATATCGTTACCTCCGCAAATCCGGGTTTGTCGGGATACATTCCTGCTATTCGCAGTTTTTTTCATAGTTTTAATTGACGAAATAAGCATACGTCTGATCGCACCGAAATATCATCCCAAATAATTATATCATAAAATCCATAGTCTTTCAAGTTATATTGCCTCTTGCGCGGCAGTTATATTGTCCCTTCGGGACAGTTATATTTTGCGGCGTTGTCCCATTCCCCAAAACTCGCGTGGCTCGTTTCGGGGACCCCGTGGGATGCCGCAAAGTGATATTATATTCGCCTTTTAACTGCGCGGAGCGCAATATCACTCGGCGCAAGCCGAATATCACTGCGAAGCAATTAAACTCGCCGAAGGCGAATATAACTGAAAGAAACCTGATTTGTCGGTAGACAAATCAGGTTTCTTTCTTGGCAGGGGCGCTAGGACTCGAACCCAGGACCAACGGTTTTGGAGACCGCGATTCTACCAACTGAACTACACCCCTGTACGGCGGGAAATAGTATAGCACACTTTTTTCGGAATTGCAAGGGGGTTGAAAAGTTTTTTTCGGGCACAAGCGGGACGCGCGACCGGCGACTCTCCTATCGGCGGAGGAACGGGAGGCAAAATACTTTGCAACTTTATCCGTCAAAAGTATTGCATTTCCGATCGTTTGCGTGTATAATTGTATTTGTTGTTTATAAATATACGGAAGAAAGGGTATTTTTATGAGAATCGGTGAATTGATCGCCTTTATCCTGTACTTTACCATCGTGCTCGGGATGGGCGTCTATTTCTTCGTCCGCGGCAGAAAGGATATGGGAGAAAAGAGTTTCTTCCTCGGCGGACGGAAGATGAGCGGTCTGATCGCCGCGCTCAGCGCCGGCGCGTCGGATATGAGCGCGTGGGTGCTGATGGGGCTTCCCGGCTCGATCTACCTTGCCGGTATGGGACAGGTCTGGATCTCGGTCGGTCTTCTGATCGGGACGATCCTTTCGTGGTTCCTCGTGGCGCCGCGTCTCCGCCGCTATTCGATGCTGGCGGACGACTCCATCACCATCCCGCAGTATCTGACCCGTCGTTTCAAATCCTCGAGTTCGGTCCTGCAGGTCGTGTGCGCGGTCATTTTCGTCGTCGTGTACTGCGTCTACGGTGCGTCGAGCATCAACGCCTGCGGGACGCTGCTGAACACCCTGTTCGGGCTGGATCCCCGCGCCGGGATGGGGATCGCGACCGCGATCATTATCGCCTACGTTTTTCTCGGCGGGTTCAACGCGGTGTGCTGGACCGACTTCTTCCAGGGGTTGCTGATGCTGGCGGCTCTGATGATCACCCCGATCGTGGCGGTGGCGATGCTCGGAGCGAGCGGCGCGGTCGCCCCCGGTACGATCCCCGAGCACTACTACAACTTCCTGTCAAGCGGTAAGTTCGACTGGAAGAGCGTCTCGGATATGCTGACCGGTCTCGGCTGGGGTCTCGGGTATTTCGGGATGCCGCACATCATCGTCCGGTATATCTCGATCAAGTCCGAGAAAGAGATGAAGAAGTCCCGCTGGATCGGGATCTCTTGGACCACCCTGATCCTTCTGATGGCGTCGGTCGTCGCCATCGTCGCGAGAAAGTATCTCGGCGACTCGATGCTCGACAGCAAGAATCTTGTCTTCGTCGAGATGGCGCGCAGGGTCTTCCCCGTTTTCATCGGCGGCGTCGTCATTTCCGCGATCATCGCGGCGAGTATGTCGACGGCGGACTCCCAACTTCTCGCGGCGTCCTCCGCGTTCGCGTCCGACGTGTATAAGACCTCGATCAAGAAGAACGCGTCCGACAAGAACGTGATGTGGGTCGGGCGGATCGTGGTTATCGTGATCTCGCTTCTCGCCTTCGGGATCGCGATGCTCGGCTCGGGCAATCCCCCGATCGTTCCGGCGTTCAGTACGATTATGAGTCTGGTTTCGGCGGCGTGGGCGGCGTTCGGCGCGGCGTTCGGTCCCGTCATCCTGCTCTCGCTGTTCTGGCGGCGACTCAACTACAAGGGCGCCGTTACGGGTATCGTCACGGGCTTCGTCGTCGATATCCTGTGGATGATCCTCTTCAATTTCGAGTACTACGGAATGAACAGCGTCGCGTACAACACCAACCTGTACGAGATCCTGCCCGGATTCGTCGCCGGTATGATCGCGGCGATCATCGCGTCGCTTTTGACCGAGGCGCCGAGCAAGGAAGTCACGGATCTCTTCGACAAGTTCAAGGCGCTGGAGTCTCTTGAAGAAGAGGACCTCGCGACCGATCAAAACGCCTGAACCGTCTGAAAAAAACGCCCTCACCGGAGGGCGTTTTTTTCAAAAGCAACCGCGCGTTGCTTGCATTTTTTCGCGGGGCGTGATATGATAGAGGCGGAGGTGATCGGAATGGAAACAAAAGACGTTCTTTTGGAACTGCGGACGAAACGGGGTCTGTCGCAGGACGAACTCGCCGCAAAGGTGTACGTCACCCGACAGGCGGTGTCGCGGTGGGAGACCGGCGAGACGACGCCGAACACGGAGACCCTGAAACTGCTGTCAAACCTTTTCGGCGTGTCGATCAACACCCTGCTCGGTTCGCCCCGCAAACTGATCTGTCAATGCTGCGGGATGCCGATGGACGACGAGTTGATCGGGCGGGATCGGGACGGTTCGTTAAACGAGGACTACTGCAAGTGGTGCTACGCCGACGGGGTCTTTACCTACTCGAATATGGACGACCTGCTTGACGTATGCGTCTCTCACATGGCGAGCGAACAGTTCCCCGCCGAGGCGGCGCGGGAGTATATGAAAAATCTCCTGCCGACCCTCGCCTACTGGAAAGGACGCGGGACGACGGGAGACGGGGACGCCGAGGAACTGAAAGGCGCCCTGATCGCCGAGTGCAACGCTCTCGGGATCGCGGGGATGCCGAAGGTCGAAAAACTCTACGCCCTGGTCGGTCGGTACGTCAATCTCGCCTACCCGCTCCCGAGCGGGGCGAGCGCCGCGTTCCTCGACGAGCAAAAGACCTACTTCGGGTGTCAGGTCGAGGGGGAGGGCGGACGGTGCTTCGGGGTGATCGGAAACGGCGACTTCCTGCTCGTGTCGCGCTACGGCGAGGGCGGGGCGGATCCCGAACTGATCCTTTATAAAAAGAGATAAGTCAAAAGATTAAGGAAGGGCGCGGGTCAAAATCCCGCGCCCTTTCGGGTTTTTCCGGTTCAGTCCTTTTTGTAGCCGATGTTGCGATCTTTGGTCGGATCGAAGATCAGGTTGCAGATCGAGGCGACGAGACCATAGATGCCGAACGTGACGATCGAGAGGAAGAAATACGCCAGCGTTCTCGAGGTGTATCCTTCGGGCTTCAGGGACGTGTGGTTGATGATCAGACTGCCGATCCAACCGAGGAAGAAGGTCAAAAGGAAGCGAACGACGTTGTTGTTATCCATGATCGAAACTCCTTTACGGTATTTCCCTTCCGGGATAGAATAATTATACCATTTTTTCTATTTTCCTGTCAATAAAAGTTGAAAAAAAGCGAAAATGTTTTTTGAAAAAGTCAGTCGATGGAGCCGCTCTCGAAATAGGCGACGGCGCGGAGACGGATCTTTTCGAGCAGCGCCGTGATCTGCTCCATCTCCTCGGGGGTCATTTCCGCCGTCAGGTAGGCGCTCCAACTGCGGAGCGCGGACAGGATCTCGGGTACGACGGCACGCGCCTTGTCGGTCGGGTAGAGCCGCGAGAGCCGCCGATCCTCCTCGTCGCCCTGCCGCGTGACGAAGCCCGCCGCCTCGAGTTTTTCGACCTGGCGGGCGATATTGCTCTTGTGGATGCAGAGTGCGCGGGAGAGCGCCTCCTGCGTGATGCCCTCTTCCCGGCAGATCCGGAGGATCATCGCGTATTGGGGTCCCTTGATGCCGAGCGGCTCGAGCCGGTCGCAACGGAACGCCGCGGCGCAGCGCGCCGTGACCGATACCTGCCGCATCATATCGCTGTTCATGCTGTCTCCTTTCGGGTCGGAGCGTTTTCGTTCGGTTCTATTGTATCATAAAAAGCGCACGCGCGCAAGGGGGCGCGCGGTTCTTTTCCCGGCGGCGGGCGCATAGATTGAACGGGTAACGATCCCGGGCGGCGCCCGGGAAAAGGGGGCGGCAAGTATGGCGGGCGGGATCTTTTCGGTTCTTTTCAATCTGGTTTCGGTCGTGCTCGGGATCTCGACGGGACAGAACTTCCCTCCCCCGCTGCCCGCCAAGGAGGAACGCGAACTCTTTGCCCAAATGAAGGCGGGCGACAAGCGGGCGCGCGCGAAGCTGATCGAACACAATCTGCGCCTGGTGTCGCATATCGTGCGGAAATACTACGCGTCGTCGACCTGCCCCGACGAGTTGATCTCGGTCGGGTCGCTCGGGCTGATCAAGGCGGTCGATACCTTTCACCCCGAAAACGGCGCGCGGTTTGCGACCTACGCCGCCAAATGCGTGCAGAACGAGATCCTGATGTATTTCCGTTCGCGCAAAAAACTGCAGAACGAGGTCTCGATCAACGATACGATCGAGGTCGACCGCGACGGTAATCCGCTGACCTACCTCGACGTGATCCACACCGACGACACGATTGCCGAGGACCTGGATCTGAAGATCCACTCCGAGCGGGCGAAGGACTATATTCTGAACCGCCTTGACAAGCGCGAGCGCACGATCCTGATCCTGCGCTACGGGCTGTCGGGCAAGCCGCCCCTGACGCAGAAGGAAACGGCAAAACTGCTATTCATTTCGCGCTCCTACGTCAGCCGCATCGAAAAAAAGGCGCTTGAAACGCTGCGCGCTTCGTTCGGGGACGACGTTCATTCGTTTTCGGATACATAAACCGCGCGATTTCGGGAAAAATGATGATCGGAAGTTCTCTTCCGAAGAAAAATGAAAGGATCTACGGTCTATGATGAATGTGATCGATCGGATCGCGCTGACGCTCGCCGTGATCGGCGCCTTGAACTGGGGAAGCATCGGGCTCTTCGCCTTCGATTTCGTGTCCTGGCTCTCCGGCGGCGTCGGAACGCCCCTCGCGCGGATCATTTTTACCCTGGTCGGGATCGCGGGGCTCTGGTGCGTCTCGCTGATCTTCCGTCCGGAACACAACTTTGAAAGACAAAGACAGCACTGAAGGGAACGGCTCCGAGCAATCGGAGCCGTTTTTCTCTTTCCTGCATATCCTGTTATGGGGAGATTTCTATTCTTTTCCTGTTTAAAACGGCGGGACGGGGACAAAAATAGGAATTGCCGGGGCGGTACGTAACGGTAATCTTGCCGGCAAAAAGGAGTTATGGAAAATGGTGAACATAAAAAGAGGTGACATTTACTACGCCGACCTGAGCCCCGTCGTCGGAAGTGAGCAGGGCGGGCTGCGCCCGGTTTTGATCGTGCAGAACGATATCGGGAACCGATACAGCCCGACGGTGATCGCCGCCGCCATCACGAGCAAACTCGGAAAGAACAAGCTCCCGACCCACATTGATATTTACGCGTCGGAGGTGGGGTTGGCGAAGGACTCGATCGTCCTGCTCGAGCAGATCCGTACCCTCGACAAGCGGCGTCTGCGCGAAAAGATGGGGCACCTGAACGAGAGCGTCATGGCGCGCGTCAACGACGCGATCTCGGTCAGTTTCGGGCTTACCGAACAGCCCGCGCCGTCGCGCGAACGCGTCAGCCCCCGCGTCTATACCGGAAAGCAAGAGCCGAAGCCGTCCTTCGGATAAGCCGTTTTCCGGCAGAAACCGAATATTTGCAACCGCCCCCCTTCCCCGCGAGCCGTTTCGCGGAGAATCGGGGCGGCGACTTTTTTCGTTTACGGTCTTGCATTTTCGCGTCGCGTGTGCTATAATTGCCGTATAACTGAATACAACGTGCGGGCGGTTCCGGCGCAAGCCGGATCAGAGGGAAGTTCGGTGCAAATCCGTCGCAACAGTCATTACCGTAATTGAGAGATCATAAGTCGGAATACTCACCGCCAAGGCACGCCGGTCGGCAATCTTTTGCCGCAGCATTTTTGGACATGAAAAGTGCGACCTTCTCCACGGACGGGGGGAGTCTGCCTCCTCATGCCCGCGGTGATCGTTCTGTCGCATTTGGTGCCAACCGAATGGGGCAGTATTTTTGTTTAAGGAGGTTCTATGGCAGACGAAAAACTGACGCGCGAAGACTGTCTCGCCCTGCTCCGGGGGACGCGGGAACGGCTCTTGCGCGAAGGGATCGACCGATACCCGAAACGCGCGGATTACACCGACGCCGAGGTCGTCGCGATCAAGGCGTTTCTCGGCCCCTGGCCGCGGGCGCTTGAAGCCGCGGGGATCAAACCGCCGCGGAACGGGGATCGCCTCGAAAAGAACCGTCAAAAGCGGATCGCCGCCAAACGGAGACGGAACGCGGCGCGAAAAGAACTGAAAAAAGCCGTCCTGGAAGAAACCAAAACGAACGAATGAAAGAGGTAATGAAAATGAAAAAGATCCTATCCCTTGTTCTGATTCTCGCCTGCTTTGCCCTGCTGCTTGCGGGATGCGGCGACAAAACGAAAACCGAGAACGTCACCGTGACGATCGTGGATAAGAACGGTGAAGCCGTCCTCGCTTTGGAAAAAGTCAAAGCGAAGGACCTTGACGGCGACGACAAGATCACAATCTACGAGGCGCTGAAAGCGGCACACAAGAACTGCCCGAACGGCGGAGCCGACGGTTTTGCCGCCGAAGATACGCAGTACGGTCTTTCGATGGTCAAACTCTGGGGTGAAGAGAACGGCGGCTCGTTCGGTTACAACGTCAACGACGGGATGCCGATGTCCCTTGCCGAGGAAGTGAAAGCGGACGACCGGATCGTCGCGTATTTCTACCTGCCCGGACAGATGGACATCTACTGCAAATTTGACAAGCAGATTGAGACCGTGAAAAAGGGTGAGACCGTGACGCTGACGCTGACGGCTTTCGGTTATGACGAAAACTGGAACCCCGTTCCGAGAGCGTTCGAGGGAGCGACGATCAAGGTCAACGGGACCGCCATCGAAGCCAAGACCGACGCGGAAGGCAAGATCACGCTGACGCTCGACAAGGGCGTGAACGTCATCTCGGCTTCGGGCGATACGCTGGTTCCCGCGATCGCGAAGATCACGGTCGAATAAGATGTTCAAGCGGTTTTTCGCCCCCCTGCTCGCGTTCTTCCTGCTCCTTTCCTGTCTGCCCGTTTCGGCGATGGATGAGGAGCCGACCCTTCTATACGTCGAGCGGATCGAACGCTGCAAGGGGGCGGAATCGCGACAGGCGTGGCTTGACGGGGAGTTGACCGAGAACGCGGGGCTGGGCGCCGAGTGGTACGCCCTCGCCCTGATCGCGCGCGACCCGTCGCTTGACTATACGAACTACGAAGCTGCTCTGCGCGAGCGGTTGACGTCCGGCGGGATCTCCGCCCCCGCGAGCAAACTCAAATGCGCGCTCGTGCTGGCGTGTCTCGGGAGCAGCCCCGACCTCGTCGGGGAGACGCTCGATCAGGCGATCGGACAGTACGATCAACTGATGGCGTGGGTGTTCGGTCTGCATCTTCTGAACGCGGGATATACCGACGAGGAGCACTCGGCGGAATCGGTCGTCGGAACGATCCTTTCCAGGCGCAACACAGACGGCGGCTGGTCGATCACGGGAACCGTCTCTGACGTCGACGTGACGGCGATGGTCCTGCAGGCGCTCGCGCCCAACCGGGAGATTTCCGGGGTCGCCGAGGCGATCGACGGGGGGCTCGCTCTGCTCGTTTCGCGGCAGTTGGAGAGCGGCGGCTTTCAGAGTTACGGGGTCGAGAACGCCGAAAGTTCGGCGCAGGTCCTGATCGCGCTCGCCTGTCTCGGGGTCTCCGCCGAGACCGCCGGATTTGAGGGAGGGTATGATCGGCTGCTCGCGGGTCTGTCGCGTTTTTCGACCGAAAGCGGGGGGTTTTCGCACCAAATCGACGGGGACGTCAACGAATTGGCGACCTCGCAGGTCTATCTCGCGCTCTCCGCGACGCTCGCAAGCCGGGGCGGAAAGCGGTCGGTCTTTCTTCCCGACGTCGCGCCCGGCTCGTTTGATCCGAGCCAGTCGGGGGGACGGTTTCCGTTCCTTCTGCTCTATATCGGCGCGCCGATCCTCGTCGCCGTCGCCGCCGTCGCGACCGTTCTTTACGTGAAACGCAAACGCGATCCCGAACGCTGAAAAAAGACTGCGTCCCCTTCCCTTTTTTCGCGCATTTTCGCGGCGCAGATCTTCGTCGCCGCCGTCGTTCCGTATTCCGAACGCAAGCGCGATCCGGACCGCCGAAAAGAGGTTGCATTCCCTTCCGTTTTTCGCGCTTTTTCGCGGCGCAGAGCCGAGGCGTCGTGACCCCGCCGGACGCCCCTTTTTTCGCCCCGCCGCTTTTTCGCTTTTTTAACAAAATGCTCTTGACAAAGCGCCCGCCCTATGCTATAATAGCGGGTGCTTGAAAGAGAGCAAATCTGGGTGTGGCGCAGTTGGTAGCGCGCTACCTTGGGGTGGTAGAGGCCGCACGTTCAAGTCGTGTCACTCAGACCAGAAGAGG
>CAMJDE010000052.1 GCA_946404295.1 uncultured Clostridia bacterium
CGCGATCAACTCGCACGAGGTCGAGATCAGCGAGTATCTGTATAAACCCAACCGCTACCACAAGACCTATCATCTGAATTTCTACGCCAAGGATCGCAACGCGACGATGACCCCCGTCTTCTCCGAGAAGCGGGTCTACATCGGGGAGTCCCCGAAATACGTTACCGAAGAGATGAAAAAGACCGACGTCTGGGCGTGTTATTCGGTGCGTTCGATCAACGAACTGATCCGGCGCGCCAACGAAAACGGCTTTTTCGTCACCTACAACCACCCCGTCTGGTCGCTCCAGAACTACGAGGACTACGCGGGTCTCGAGGGACTGTGGGGCGTGGAGGTCTGGAACACCGGATGCGTCCTCGAGGGGATGCCCGACACGACCGTCCCCTTTGACGATCTGCTCCGACAGGGGAAGGACGTCTTTCCGATCTGCTCGGACGACAGCCACGGCGACTACGACTGCTTCGGCGGCTGGACGATGATCAAGGCGCCCTCGCTCGACTACGACGACGTGATCAAATCGCTCCTCGACGGCAACTTCTACTCCACGACGGGACCCGAGATCTACGAACTTTCGGTCGAGGACAATATCCTCACCGTCAAATCGAGCGAGATCAAGGATATCCGCGTGGTCTCCGACTGGCGCGCCCCGGGCTCCAAGACCCACACGCCCGAGCGCGAGGGCGACGTTTTCGTCACGAAGATCCCGCTCAAGACTTACCGCGAAAACTACCGCGCGAAGATGGTCTGGGGCGCGAAAAACTCCTATTTCCGCCTCGAACTCAACACCGCGGACGGCAAGCACGCCTATACCCGCGCCTATCGCTTCCGCGATTTTCCCGAGCTGTATCAATAAACGCCGCTTTCGCGGCTCCGTGAAAGGACGGTTGTCGCCGTCCTGAATACAGGTAAGAAAGCGAGGACTCGTTATGCTGCTGAACGGCGCGTGGCAGGGCACGCTCACAAACGAAAAACACGAATCGTTCGCGTTTCCGGCGAACGTCCCCGGCTGCGTCCACACCGACCTTCTCGCTTGCGGGAAGATCGGCGATTTCTACTACCGCGACGAGTCGAAAAACGTGCAATGGATCGAGCGTTGCGACGCGACCTTCACCCGCGATTTCGACGTCGCGGAACTTGCCTCCGGCGCCGAACTGCGCTTCGACGGGCTGGATACCTACTGCGACGTATTCCTGAACGGGAAAAAGGTCGGCGAGGGGCACAATATGTTCGTCCCGCACGTCTTTTCCGTCGACGGCGTACTGAAAAAAGGAACCAACCGGCTGGAGGTGCGCTTCCGCTCTCCCGTCCGCGAGGTCGAGGGCAAGCCCGCGCTTCCCGGCGCGTTCACGACCGAGCGGCTCCACACCCGCCGCGTCCAATGTACCTACGGTTGGGACTGGGTCGACCGATTCGTCACGATGGGGATCTATCGCGACGTGAATCTCGTTTTTAAAAAGAAGAACACCGTTTCCTCAATCTACGTCACGACCGAGGAACTGTTGCCCGATTCGGCGCAGATCAAGGTCGCCCTGACCGTCTCCGACTTCGACGCCTCGGGCGACGTCCTTTCGCTTTCGGTCCTCGACCCCGACGGAAAACCCGTCTGGCAAAAGAAACGCACCCTGATCGACGCCAAGGTCGAGGAGTGGATCGACCTTTCCGCCCCCCGTCTCTGGTACCCGAACGGCTACGGCGACCAACCGCTCTATACCTTCGTCGCCGCCACCCCTGCGGGCGAGAAGACGGTTCGCTTCGGGATCCGTCGGATCACGCTCCGGGAACTCGTCGACGAGCCCGGCAGCCCCGCCGCCGCCCGCTGTAAAGCGATTCAAAGTCAGCCCTTTGCTAAGGGCAGGGACAACAACGAGACCACCTCGTCCTTCACGGTCTTCGTCAACGGGACGCCGATCTTCTGCAAGGGCGCCGACTGGGTGCCCTGCGAGCCCTTCCCGTCCGCAGAGACCCCCGACAAGATCACGCGGATCCTCGAAACGAGCCGCGCCGGCGGGGTCAATATGATCCGCGTCTGGGGAGGCGGGATCTTCGAGCGTGACGAGTTCTACGACGAGTGCGATCGGCTCGGGATCCTCGTCTCGCAGGACTTTTTGATGGCTTGCGGCACCTATCCCGAGGACGAGGCGTGGTTCCTTGACGAACTGAAACGCGAGGCGGAAGCCGCCGCGCTGCGCCTGCGCTGTCACGCCTGCCTCGCCTTCTGGAGCGGCGACAACGAAAACGCCGTCTACGGCAACGAAAACAAGACCGATTTTCCCGGCTACCGCGCCGCGAAGGCGATCGCCCCGGTGCTCTCCGAACTCGACCCCGCCCGTCGGTTCCTCCCTTCGTCGCCCTACGGCGGCGACCCCTACTGCAGCCCGACGCGCGGCACGTCGCACAGCACCTTTTTCCTCGGGTCTTTCTTCCGTTACGTCCGCGAGAGCGATTTCACCGATTGGCGGAAAACGATGGGGCGCTACCTCACCCGCTTCAACGCCGAGCAACCCGTGATGGGGATGCCCTTCGTCTCGACGCTCCGACGCTTTATGACCGACGCGGATATCTTCGGAGACGACGAGTCGATCTCCGAGTTCCACACCAAGACCAATCCGTCGATCAAGGAAGCGACCCTTTACGGGCACCTGTCGCTGATGGCGCAAAAACTCTTCGGCGACTATCGGAGCGGGGAAGACCGCGTCCGCAAAATGCAGCTGATGCAATGCGAGTGGGTGCGGCTCGGCGTCGAACTCTACCGCCGGAACAAGTGGTTTTCGTCGGGGATCCTTTTCTGGATGCTGAACGATTGCTGGCCCGCCGGCTCGAGTTGGTCGCTGATCGACTACTACGCGTGCCCCAAACCCGCCTTCTATACCTTTATGCGCTGCGCGAAGCCCGTGATCGCCTCGCTCTCCGAGGAGGACGGCAAACTCACCGTCAGCGTCTCGTGCGACGCGCTGACGGGCGCCAAAGGCAAGGGACGGCTCTACCTCTACGACTTTTCGTCGGACGAGGAACTGGAACCGACCGACTTCTCTTTCGACGTCGCCCCGAACGCCGCCGCGACCGTTCTTTCGCTTGACTACGCGCCGTTTGAAGAGCGCCTCACCCGCACGCGCCTGCTCCTCTGCGATATCGAGGGCGAGGACGGATCGACCGACCGCGCGTTTCTCGTTCCCGCGCGCTACGCCGACCTCGATCTCGATGACCGTCCCGTGCGGATCGTCTCCGAGACCCCCGAAGCGATCACCGTGCAAGCCGACGCCTTCACGCCCTTCGCCCTCGTCGATTGCCCCGACCTGCTTTCGGAAAACGCCCTCTGCCTGAAACGCGGCGAAACGAGAACGCTCCGCCGCCTCAACTGAAAACAGCGCCCGCCGAACCCCGGCGGGCGCAATGACGGCGCGGGATAACTCCCGCGCCGTCACGAACGCGATCTCCGATCGCATTTCACGAACGGCACCGCCGTTCAATTCACGCGACCAAAGGTCGCAATTCATGCGGGCGTTGCCCGCAATTCATTCGTTCCCCGATGAAATGACGCTCCGCGTCGTGAATTCTCGCCGTCTGCGACGGCTCCGTGAATGGACGGCTTGCGCCGTCGTGAATTCTCGCCGTCTGCGACGGCTCCGTGAAATGACGCTTCGCGTCGTGAATTCTCGCCGCTGTCGCGGCTCCGCAATTCACGCGACCAAAGGTCGCAATTCATGAACGGCGCCGCCGTTCAATTCACGCCGCGATGCGGCAATTCACGCACCGCAGGTGCAATTCATTCGTTTTCCGATGAAATGGCGCTCCGCGTCGTGAATTCTCGCCGCCGTTGGCGGCTCCGTGAATTGACGCCTTGCGGCGTCGTGAATTCTCGCCGCCTTGGGCGGCTCCGTGAATTGACGGCTTGCGGCGTCGTGAATTCTCGCCGTCTGCGACGGCTCCGTGAAATGACGCTTCGCGTCGTGAATTCTCGCCGTCTGCGACGGCTCCGTGAAATGACGGCTTGCGCCGTCGTGAATTCTCGCCGCAGTCGCGGCTCCGTGAATTGCGGCGTGGGCGCCGCATGTAGGCGCGTCCGACACGCGGGCGCCCTACTTCTTTTTCGTCAGACGAAAACTCTCCCGAACCAGCTCCATCGCGAGGTCGTCGTCGACGCGACCGTCGAGCGCCAGCGAGATCCAGTACTTGCGGTTCATGTGGTGCGCGGGGTAGATCCCGTCGACCTTCCACAGCGCGGGGATCCTCTCGGGATCGGCTTTGAGGTTCATCACGTCGATCCGATCGGATGCGCTTTCCCCCGCCAGCACGCTCTTTTTGACCGGCATCAGCAGCCCGAACCATTTGCCGTTGTCCCCGTGACGAAAGACGGCGGCGGCGCGGTAGCGTTCCTCGGCGAAAGGGAAGTCGGGTTCGATCCCCCACGTCGCCTTCACCGCGTTCGCGATCCGGTTCGCCTGTTCCGACGCGAAGAGATAGTCGTCACAGCACTTGTCGGCGATCTCCCCGAGGATCGCGGTATACGCGGCGCGCACGCCCGAAACGTACGCCCCCCGCATCCCCTCGGCGCGGAGCGGGGCGTATTCCTCGTCGTTCATCACGTCGATCACGCTGCCCGATACGCTCCCGTCGGGGGCGACCCGGATCTCGGCGCGAAAATCGCCCGCAAGAAAGTCGCGCGCATAGAAAAGACCGTCCCCGCGGCGCACAAAGCCGAAGGCGAGCGCCTTGTCCGGGACGATCTTTTTCCGTTCAAATACCGTTTCTTCGATCTTCATTCTTCCAAAAACCAAGCAAAATAGTCGTCAAAATCGGAGATATCCGCCTGCCCGTAGGAGTAGGTATAGTCGGTCGACGCCCGGCAGTTGTCGGAGTTGATGATCCCGAGTTTCACCGAGTAGACCTCTTCGACGTGCATCGAGAGCAGACGGAAGGACCCGTCGAAGGTCAGGGTGATCGCCGCCTCTTTGAAGACCGGATCCCGTTCGAGCCCGCCCATCTTCTTCATGCGGCGGACGCAGTCGCCCGTCGCCGCCGTCAGGTTGGGGAAGAGGGTCACTGTGTAGGTGCCGTCGCCGTTGTCGACGGCGGGCGTCCAGTCGTCGACCGTATCCCCGTTCAGGATATAGTTCGAGAGTTCAAAGCCGAAGAGTCCGTATTCTTCCCGGAACTCCTCGCGGGAGAAGATCTCGGGGTCGCTCCCGACCCATTCGGTGTTCCGTCCGTCCCACGTCTTTTTGCCGCCCGCCGCGCCCCGGATCATGGCGACGTCGCCGACGTAGCAGGTTTCCCAGGCGTTTGAGACGATCGAACTTTTCGTCAGATCGATCTGCACCATCGCCCCGCGGGCGCAGTCCTTGTAGCTTTCGATCTGTTGCGTATAGGAGATAAAGGCGACCTTGGTCTTCACGGTTCCGACGCCGTCTACCGCGTAATTTTCGGCGTGCTGCAGAACGTAGCCGATCCGTAAAACGTTTTCGACCCCGGTGAGGGAAAGCGGGTCGTCGCCCTCCGAGGGGGCGGTTACCGCGTTCACGAACGCCGGGGTTCCGTAGTTTTTATTCGATGGATCCTTTTTGACGGGGCGGGTAGCGTCGACCGCACCCTCCTTCCCGCACCCCGCAAGGAGCAGGACGAGCATAAGAAGCGAGAGGATACGGAAACGTCTCTTCACGGTTACGTCCTCGCCCTCAGTCCCGCGTTTTTCCCGAACGGCGCGACTGCCGCTCGGCGTCCTTGAACTTCTTGATCTGCGCCTTGTCGTCGTACATTTCGCGGTCGGCAAAACGCACCGCGTCCTCGACGGTATGGACCTTTTCTTTTTTGGCGTACCCGAAGGCGCAGACATAGGGGGTCTTCGCCATCTCGTTCCGCATCGCCTCGATCGCGTGGACGACCGCGCCCTCGTCGACGTTGCGGTAGAAGATCACGAACTCGTCGCCCCCGATGCGGTAGAGCGTACCGTTTTTCCCCACGTTCTTTTTCAGGACCGAAGCCACGGTTTTCAGCGCCGTGTCGCCCGCGTCGTGTCCGTAACTGTCGTTGATCAGTTTCAGATCGTTCAGGTCGATCGAGACGGCGTAGTCGATCCGGTTCGCGCCGTCGTTCATATCCGAATAGTAGACCTGCCGGTTGAGCAGCCCGGTCAGCACGTCAAACCGCGCGAAATGCAGGTAGATGAAGAGATAGTAGAGAACGATCGACGAGGTAAAGATGGCGCTGTAATCGTCCGAGAAATCGGTGAACAGATAGAGCGGGACCCCGACCGCGGGGGCGAAGGTGATGAAGTAGAGGATCCAGCGGATCTGCCGCGTCTCGGAACGGAGAAAGATGACGTTCCGGACGAGAAACAGGACGAGATACAGCGCGAATACCGCGTAGGGAAGGTAGCGCAGAGGGCCCGACGCCCAGACGTTGTTCTCGTGATACCAGCAGACGAGGTGCGTCCATTGCGAGGAGAAGTAGAGCGGCACCGCGAGATTGGCGGGGAGCAGGATCAGAAAGTTCTTCTGCCACGAGAGCCGCGATTTTACCGTGATCATGGTCAGAACGAAGAGGATATACGGGTAGAGCGAGTATTTCACCGCCGTCAGCAGGGGGCGCGCGAGACTCAGCGTCTCAAAATCCTGCGTCCGGAGTTCGACGGTGTAAACGACCAGTTCGACGAACAGGAGAATAATGCCGGTAAAGGTCAGGCGCTTCATCCGGGAGGGGACGTGCGCCGATATTCCGAGCATAACGAGAACGCCGACGAACTCAAAGAGCACGACGTAGTTCTCGGTGATGAAATTCAAAACGCTTTTCAGATATTGCACGGGCGGTTTCCTTTCGGGGGATCGTTCGGCTTTCGCGTATGCGCGCAAAAATAAACCGATTATTTCATATTATATCACGCCCGACGTGAAAAAGCAAGAGTCAGACGGCAGATTGTCAAAAAAGAGAAACGGGGGGTCGGCTGACGCCGAAATGATATATCCGCCGGGGCGGATATGATATACCGACCGCGAGCGGTCGGTATGATATACGCGACAAGAGTCGCATATGATATATTTGCGGCGGAGCCGCAAATATGAAAAGTGACTGAAAAAAAAGAAGCGCGCCCCGCGGGGCGCGCTTGTTCATTCCCTGTGCAGATCCCGTTGACTTTCAAAGTATTCTTCCAATCCGTAGACTTCAAACGCGGGAACGAGTGCCTCGGCGTAGACGCGGATCCCGTTTTCCTCGTTGATCCCAACCAACTTATAGAACGCGTAGAAGGGAACGCCCCTGAAATAACGGATCGTCGCGTACGCGTACCCGTGAAAATCCACTTCCGGCTGTCTTGCCATACAGAGCGGGCAGGCGTGGATTCCGAACACGTATCCGCCGTAGAGCAGTTCCTCCGCTCTCTCAAGGGAGATCCGCTTGACGTTTGCCGCCGTCCTGACCGCGTCGGGAAGATAGCGTGTGAACCGAACGTCGGAGTGGGGGCGCCACCCGTTATCCTTGAAGTAGAAAGTAACGACGATCCGGTCGCACGGAGAATCGTAGAAAATCGACGACCAAACGTGACCGGGCGCGTCCGCTTTCTTGTAAAAGGTTACGTAGATGCAATCCGTTTCGCCGGAATAGACGTGAAACGTTCTTTCGATCCCGACGTCGGGGAGATCAACGTCGAACAGGGCGCACAGTTTTTCCCGCGCCCATTCGAGCGATGCGGCGATCTCTTCGTCGGTCATCGCCGGATCGATCGACACCGTTTGTCCGTCGAGGGTGATTGCCGAGGCGGCGTCTTTTGAAATCTCCGGGGAAAAATGGAAACTCTCCGTCAACCTGTTTAACGAAAAGAACAAAAAAGGTTGTTCCTTGGTCATCAAAGCCAGTAGACGACCGGGGTCTTTCTCGTCCCGAAACTGCAATTCTGCTTCGGGAACCCCGAACGCGGCGCAGATTTTTCCGTAATAGCGGTCGGCAAAGGCGCGCAGGTTTTCTTCGGTCATCAAACGATTCTGCGGATACAGCCCGTAGATCGGCAGGTATTCGTCGCTCGGAAGCGGTTCGATATAGAGGTACGCGTCGTCCGAGACGTCAATCGTCCGATATGCTTTCGTCCCGTCCGTCATTCTGTTCAAACCCGCCATGTCCGCCACTTCCGCGGCGGAGAAAGCTGCGTCGCCGAAGGTAGGGACGTAGGTTGAGACGGCGTAATAGAGAAACAGGACGGCGCCCGCGACAAGAAGCAGACAGGCACATTCCGCGAGTACCGCAAAACGGCGGCGCGGGCGTTTCGTTTTTACGGGAGAGGCGGGCGCGACGAATGCGAGATCGAGAAAGCGTTCGTTGATTTCGGTCAGCGCGTCAAACAGCGCGGTCGAGTTCATAGTTTTCCCTCCTTAACGGCTTTTTTGAGTTTCTTTCGTGTCTTTGACAGGATGCTGCGGACGTGGTTTTCTTTCAGCCCGTATTTCTTCGCGATCTCGGGCGCCTTTTTCATATAATAGTAGCGATTGAGAAAGAGATTTGCGTCCCGCGGCGAAAGGGTCTCCAAGAAACGGTCGAGCAGGGCAGGGAGCCCTTTGGCGGGCAGCGTCGCGCCCTTCGGAATACACCCTTCGAGTTCCCGGAACAAAAGATCGTTCCGATCGATCAGTCGCTCGATCGGGACGCCGAACAGTCCGGCGATCCGTTCGATCGTCGCGTAGTCCGGGCGGCGTTCTCCGAGTTCCCATTTCGAGACGAGTTCCCGGGAGACGAAAAGACGGTCGGCAAACTCTTTTTGCGAGAGTTGTTCAGCGGTACGCAGTTGCGCGATCGCGTTTGCAATTTCCACGCGTATATCCCCCCCTTCCGAGCGTTGTATCTTTCGCTTTCATTATACGGGAAATCCGAACAAAAGTAAAGGTACATTTTGCACCCGTTCTCCCCCGCGCGCGCCTCGTCGCGCTTTTTTCTTCCTCCGTTCTTGATTTTCTTCCTTTTTTCCTGTATAATTTCTTTTATAGGACTTCACCGTTTGAGAAAGCCGCACGAAGGAGCAAGAAAGAATGAAGAAAAGAATAGGACTCTGGCTCGGGCTTGCGGGCGCTCTTGTCGCCTGCACCCTGCTGATCGTTTTCAGCGGGGTGAAGCACCGTAACGATCCCGTTCCCCCCTCCGACGACGAGATCGACGCCATGATCACGCGGATCATGCGCGAGGCGGAACCGAACACCCACGTCACGCTCGGCGCGTTCGACGAGGGCGTCTCCGGGACCTACACGGCGACTTCCCCCGAGACGCAGGCGTATTCCTCGGGCTTGATCCTCGACGCTCCGCGGAATATCGTCATCAACGTCGTTCTGAACGAGGAGGCGGAGGAACTGCCCCCCGTGTCGACGGGACAGTTGAACGGCATTTGCCCCGAAATAGCAAAAGGGGAACCTTATAGG
>CAMJDE010000053.1 GCA_946404295.1 uncultured Clostridia bacterium
GAACTCGGTCTCGTTGAACTTCTTGGTAAACTCGTTGAAATAGCCGAACAGCTCGGTACGGTCACGCCACGACGGCTGCACCGAGGCGATGGTCGCGTCGTTCTGGAAATACTTGCCCATCGAGTAGGGGAGCGAGGTTTTACCGGTACCCGAAATACCCTGCAGAAGGATCATTTTGGTCGAGGCGAGCCCCGCGAACATCAGACGGATGGTGCGGATCTCGTAGTAGAGGTGCATCTTGCTGCACGCGAAGTTGCGGAAATCGTCGCAGATCTCGGAGAGCGACATCGAACGGTTGTATTCGGGCTCGACGTAGAAGCGGTATTTCTCGTCGACGGCGGACAGCCGGAAGAAACGGTTGGACGCCACGGCGGTCGTGCCTTCGCCCGAACCGTCGCCCGTGCCTTCCCCGCCGCCGGCGCCGCCCGCGGCACCCGCCAGTCCCGCCGCGCGCGCCTCTTCAATCGAGGCGTTGCCCTCGTCGTCGGGGTTCAGGATCGCGTTCAGTTCGTCGACCGAGATCGAGGTCTGACCGATTTTCAGCGCCATGATGCGCTCTTTCTCCTTCGTGAGCCGGAGGACGTCGCGGTGCATATCGGCAAGTTCCTCAAGCAGATCCTCGTTTCCGACGATCGAACGGCGGAAGCGGAAATACTTGCGGAGACCGAACACGGCGAGCGTGATCAAGAGCGCCCAGATCAGGAAGATCACGATCATCGCGAAAATCGAAAGCACCCACTCAATCGCGGAGAACCCGCTGCTGTGGGAATTGAAGATCGAAATATAGTCGGGTATGTTGAAGATCTGCACGATCCCCCAGAAGATACCCGTAAAGATCCGCAGCACGCCGTCCTTGAGCATTGTCGTCATAAACTCAAAGAACCAATCCAGAAAAGCGCCCATGATACTCCCCTTCTGTTTATTCCGACGGGAACCGTCGGTGCATTATAGTTAATAATATTATACGCGTAGAAGCGCGCGCCCGCGCGCAAAAGAAAAAATCTGACTGTTTCAAGCCGAACGGCGTCGAAACAGGCATAAAAAATACAATTCGCGGGAACCGCCCCGCGCGGGCGAAACGCCCGCGCGAGCGGCAAAAACTTATTCTTTGGGTTCCTCGGTCGGCTCGGACGTTTCCGCCGGCGCTTCGGGTTCCGGCGCCGCGGGTGCGGCGGGGGCGGCGGGCGCGGCGTTCTGCGCCTGCTGCGCGCGGAGAAGTTCCTCCATCACCTTCTGACGGATCTCGTCCTCGGTCTTCTTGCCCTTCAGGGAGAGAACGACGAAGATAAAGCGGATCAGTTCGTAGAGGAAGAAGGCGATCAGCGGGAGAATGATGACGACGAAGAAACCGGTGCGGGTCTGCAGATACAGAAGGACGTTACCCAGCCCGCCGATCTTGTGACCGTTCCATTTGCCGAGGACGTTGTGCGCAACGACGATATAGCCGCCGGGTTTTGCCATATCATCGTTATCGTGTGTCACCGGATTGTAAGCACCATCGGGAAACTCATTGTGGTCGCCCTGCGTTACAAAATAGACGAACCCCTCGTCCTCGTGTCTTTCAATAATTCTGTGCGTATTCAGTTCCTGCGTTCCGTCACCGTCAAGATCTTGCGAGAAGGTAATCACGTCGCCGACCTGCAGATCATACTTTTCGGCGTCGGTCAAAGAATTAACGAAAATCAAGGAGCCTTTTTTAAACCCCTTCTTCCCTTCCAATCGACCGCCCTCGGCGTAATCCTCGGCAAACGGGCTCTTGTCCATCGAATTCGAACGAATCGAAACGAAGGCAAGTCCGCCGATGCTGGGGAGCGAGTTGTCGCCGCTCTTGTTGTTGGAGGCGAACACGATGACCGTGATCACGATCGCGAAGGCAACGAAGAGCCAAAGGATCGTGTTCCCGACGATCGACAGAACCTTCTTGACCGTGGGTTTTTTGGCTGTCTCCATAAAACGATTTACCGTTCCTTTCCCGGTTGTTTCGGTATGCGCGCACCGGATTTTGCGCGCGTCTGACGGTTGCGATACTTTCCTATTCTCTCTTATTATAGCGAGACAATATGCAAAAGTCAAGTATTATTCCATAAAAAATCGGCAAAAAGCGCAAAAAACCATCGCTTTTGCAACGCAAAACGACCAAAACGGGCGTTCAAACGTCAAGCGCCGACGATTTCGGGGACCTTTTGGCGGGGGGTGGGGTGTAATTTTTCCGTCCCCGTCTCTTTTCGCGGGCTTCTCCGCGCCGTCCGGATCCCGCGCTTTCTTCCCCGCTCCGCCCGCCGCCCGGACCGACAAAAAGAAGAACCCTCGGGTTGCCCCGGGGGTTCTTGCAGGTTGCGGTTTTTTGCGGTTTTGTATATGCGGGTTTAAGCGGTTTCTGTTAATTACGGTTCCGAAATGGTAACCTGGTTGGTCACGTCGTACACGTAAGCGCCGTCGGCGATAACGTAGATGTGATCGGAGGTCGTCAGGGCAGCGGAGCCGGCTTTGTAAAGCTGCTTGGTGTTGAGGGTCTTACCGGTGAGGGCGTAGTAGTCAACGCCGTTGATCGAGTAAGCGATCTCGCCCGCGACGGTGTCGCTCGTCAGAAGATCGGTCTTGTTAGCGGTCGTCGTGTTGTTGATGTTCTGAACGGCGCTGGCGTCGGCAGAGGTCTCAACGAGAACAAAGTTGGCATCGAGCGACCAAGCATCGGTCAGCGAAGCAAACGTAGCGTTGGTGCAGGTGGTGTCTTCGCCCTCGAGCCAGAGACGGAGAACGACTTTGTACTGAGCGGTCGCGCCGGCAGCGATCGGACCGAACTTGGCGGTCGTGTTGTTCGAGCAGTAGGTAACTGCAGCGGTCGTGGTGGTGGAGTTCACAGCCTGACCGGTGGTGTGGTTAGCGGCGCCCGAGGGAGTCAGAATGGTGACGAGCGAGCCAACTCCACCGATAGGGTTCGCAGAGGTGATATCCTCAACGAAGAGGGCAACGCGCCACGCTTTGCTGGTATCGGCGGCACCGCCGTAGGTCAGATCGAGGGTAGAGAGTCTGACTTCCTGAGCGACGTTCTTCGAGTTGGTCGCCTTGATCTGGAAAACGTACTCAACGTATCCAACCGCCGTGTCGTTTTTCGCAACGCCGTAGTTCTCGGAGAAAGCGTTGTTGTAGGTCGAAGAGTTCGTAGCGGCGGCAAGACCGTCCTCGGTGTAGCGGAGGTAGGTCTCGGCAACGGCGTTACCCACACCGTCGGCGTTCTTAGTGGAGTTGTAGTAGAAGGTGTTGCCATCAACGGTCGACACGGGCTCCAGAATACCGGTCACGTTCTGAACGAGGGTATTCTTGAAATCGGAGTCGGTCTTCTTCGCAGTGCTCGCAAGCGTATCGGTGGAGATCGCAAGGTTGGAACCGACCTTGGCGGTCACGGACATACCGGTCACCGCTACGTTCGTGTTCATCGAGAACCATGCGAACGAGGAGGTCGCCAGCATCACAGCGGAGACGAGCAGGAGTGCGAGAGCGGGAATGAGCTTTTTCATTGGTTTTTTCTCCTTTTAAATAATAATCAAAATTGGTTTATATTATTTTCCGTTGCCGGAAGAATAACCGTGTCAGGGGTTCTCAAAGTCGATCGGGGTTCCGTCGGAGTCGCCGATAATGTTGATCTTCATATCGACCTTGAACTGTCCGCCGATGATGTCGTCGGTCGTGTCGTCGTCGGGTCCCTCGATCCAGATCACGATGGTGAACTTGGTGTAGGCGCCGGGGCGGAAGTTGGTGACCTGCTTTCTGACGATCGTGGTCTCTCCCATGAACTCGACGGTTCCCTCTTCGGGACCCGTGCCGTCGGTCCGCGTCCTTGCGTAGGTGGTCGGCGTTCCGTCCTCGTAGAGCCGGACCCGCACTCCCTTTTCAACGCCGTTCGTGGTATTGACGATGTAGAGGTTGTATTCGTAGGTCAGCGTCTTTTCGCCGTTGTTGACGAGGTAGTAGGTGTAGGCGATGTAGTTCTCTCCGTTGTGCTCGCCGTCGATCATATCGATATCGGCGGGCAGGTCGGCGCCGTCCATGTCGTGGATCTGTTCGGACGCCTTCGAGTTCAGGCGGGCGACCGGCTTACCGGGAATGATCTTGCCGGGGTTGTCGGGATCCTCGATCATAAACTCGGAGAGAGAGATGGAGTAGTTGAGGTTGTCGAACTTGTTGACCGTGACGGTGTAGCTGCCGTACCGGTTGTACATCACCGAGGAGACGTAAACCACGCTTGCCAGAGCCACGAGGATCGCGATCACGATCGGGATGACCCGCATCAGGATCCGGAAGCGTTTGACTTCTCCTGCAGACCGGAGGATGTACCGTGAAATCGAATTTCTTGTCATTTGATCCTCCCGTCAGAACTTGGCGCGAAGGTCACTCTCCGTTATGGCGATCGGGTCCTTGTCTTCGTATCCGAACGCCCGTATCCGGACGAGCCGTTCGCTTTCCTCGGCGGTCGTTCTTCCGAGCGCGATGCACTCGGTGCCGAAGGTGGAAACGTATTTGATCAGCGCCTCGACCGAAAGTTCCTTTTCGGGGTTCATCAGATCGGCGAGGACCTGTTCATCGAGCATCACGTAGTCGAAGGGGAGCGATGCGAGCCGCGGAGCCGGGCAGAACTCGTCGCCGTAACCGACGAGCGCGCTCTTGACGCCGTAGGACTTCAGGACCCGGAGTCCGTTTGCCATCGCTTCGGTGTCGGAGAAGACGCTCTCGCGGGGGAACTCGAAGCAGACGTTCGAGGGGTCGTCGTAGTCGGCGTCTTTCAGAACCGTTTCGATCAGATCCGCGATTCTTCCTTTCGTCAGGATGCGGGGCGGGGTGCGGACGGTGAAGAACCCGATCGCCGAGGAGATCTCGCGAAGGTCCTTCGCCAGGTCGCAGACCCTGCGGAAGTTCCAGAGGGCGAGAGAAACGCACTGGGAAGTGCGGGAGGCGACCGGATCGTACTGCTCGGGGTCAATCACGCCGACCTCGACGCTGTTGATCCGCAGCCGGGTGCGGTAGGCGACCGGAAGATCGGTCAGGGGGGAGTTGATCGGGGTCGCGAGCAGTTCGATCGGATCAAGCCCGCTGTTCAGCGTTTCGTCGATCAGACTGACCCGTGCGTCAAACTCTTCCATTGCGTTCCCCTTTCGTTTTCGTCTATATAACGAAAAACGCCAGTCGCACTCCTACGATGCAACTGGCTACCTTACAAGTACTTGTGAAGGCCCTTTAGTTTTGCGTCACAGCCTTTCGACTGCTTTGCCTTTTGATCGGATGCAACTGGCTACCTTACAAGTGTACTTGTGAAGGCCCTGTAGCTTTGCGTCGCAGTCTTTCAACTGCTTTGCCTTTTAATCTGGTCACATTATACACCCTCTCTCGTCGTTTGTCAATAGGTTTTTCAAAAAAAATTAAAAAATTTTCGAAAAAATTGAAAAAAGCCCGATTTTTCGGGAAAAATAGAGGTAAAAAAAGACGGCGCCGCGCCCTGCACTTCCCTTTTTCGGGTCAAACGGGGCGTGATCTGCCTTCAGCAGAAGCGTCCCCGATCCTCTTACGCGCGACGCGCGCACGCTTCGTGTGCGAACACGCGTATATAAAATAATGTGGCGTTTTTCGCCCGCCCTCTTGACAAACGCCCCGACGCGTGTTACAATAGGGCTCCCCGATATGGGTCTGTAAAGGTTTCGACGGGGATTTGAAAGTATGATAAGCGCGGCGGGCCGAGCAATCCCGTAAAAAGGTTCACCTAAAATTAAACGCAGATTCTAAAAAGAAACTTGCAATGGCTGCCTAAGGGCAGTCCCGCGGCTTAAGCCGCCCGTCGCGTGAGGGAGGACTGCGAACCTCGCCCGGCGTCAAATCAGCAGTGCACGTGAACCGGGGATTTGCCGTTGACCCGGTCACGGACGAAACGGCTACCCGACCGCAAAACCTGTCGCCCGGTGTTGCGCGAGGGGAATGTCAATAGAGCGACTGCCCGCGAAGAAAGTCATACCGACGGTTTTCGGACAGGGGTTCGACTCCCCTCAGATCCACCAATAAAGAGCGCGCATCCCTTGCGGGTGCGCGCTCTTTATTGGTGGATCCTCGGTCGTCGTCGAACCCCTCGTATTTGCGGCGCGGAGCGGTGCAAATACCAAGACTCTCGCCATTCGATCCGCTTCCCTTTCAATCAAGTCGGGCGAGAGTCAGGGGTAGCGTTGCGACCAACGGGAGCAACGCGTCGATTCCCCTCAGATCCCGCGCACAAGGTGCGCGCTCTTTATTGGTGGATCCTCGGTCGTCGTCGAACCCCTGACTTCGCGGAGGTGACGCCGCGAAGTCTGCGCGCTCGCCATCCACAAGGGTTCCCCGTTTGCTATGTCGGGCGAGAGCGCGGGGGTAGCGCCGCACTGCGGCGCGTCGATTCCCCACCATTGGTTACAAAAAAGCACAGCCGGCGCATGGTCGCGACGGTTTTCTGCCGCTTCGCGATTTCCGAAAAAAATCAAACGGTTTGGGATTTCGTGATCTCGATTCGTTTGCAGTCGACGCGGTCGAGGCGGATGATGACGTAGCGCTGAAAGGGTTTTTGCTCCCCGTCTTCTTCGTTTTTTACGCCGCGGATCTTCTTCGGCTTTTTCTTGTCCAGCTCGATCTTCAGAACGCCGTCCTCAAGCGAGGATTTTTTGACGACCGAAAGATCGCCGTCGAGGGACTGCTCGGTATAGATCACGATGAACTCGCGCTCGAAATCGACGTCGAACGCGCTGAACACGTATTCGAGGTCGTACTCGTGCCCCGCCGGCACTTTGACGAACGCCGCCGCGTATTCCGCAGGGCTGTCGACGAGGATCGTGCGGGTCGCGGGAATCCGACTGCGGTCGACCCCCTCCGTTCCCGAAAGCCACGCGCCCGTAACGACGGTGTCGGAGAGAAACGAGGGCGTGAAGGTCTTGAACTCCCCGTCGATCGTCTCGTCGTGATAATAGGCGTAGTCGTAGGCGCCGGCGTGCAGAAGATTGCCGCGCGAAAAGAGAGCGCGGAGTTTTTCGGATAGCGATTTCATACGTTTCTCCTTCCGGTCGTTCTTATATAAGCGTCCTCAGAGCCGCAGCACCAGCAGCGCGGCGGACATATCGCCGCGATAGAGGATCTGCCCGATAAAGTCGGTAGTGACGTTCCGCCCCCGGCGATAGTAGCCGAGGATCTTCCCCGTGAAGGTCCGGACCTCTTTGTCACCGTTCGGAAGCGTCTTGATATAGCCGATGGTCTGCCCGGTAAAGGTTTGGATGGTTTCTTCCATTTTCGTTCTCCTTTTCGTCCGATCTTTTAGTTAAGGCGGGAAGTGGAACCCGCACCACCCCGTCCAAAGAAAGAGGAAGGTTATCAGAAGCAACAGCGGCGCGAGCGCAAGCAACGCGATCAGTGCGTTTCGGATCGCGCACTTTTGAGAAACGAAGTACAGAACGCCGAGAATGAGGGTCGCGACGGCGCAAAACAAAACGAAAGCAAAAATGATATATGCGAGCGCGAAGAACCAGAAATAAAACGTGTAGAACCAGCAGACGAAAGCCGCCGCGATCGCGGCGCTCCAGAGAACGACCGAAAGAATTCGTTTGCCTTTTTCGTTCATATCGGATACCTCCAATCAAAATAATCAAGACAGGCGGGCGCGGGCGGTTTCAAACGGGACGACGCGGGAACGGGTCGTCGTAGAGGGCGGGTCGTCGTGACGCCGACCCCTACCGCTCGCGCGGACGGGAACGTCTTTTCTAATAAACACGTCGGAAAGCGGGTCGTCGTGACGCCGACCCCTACCGCTCGCGCGGACGCGTGTATCCGCGCGTGGTCTCACGCTTTATGCCCGCCTATTTGCCGGTTTCTCTCTCTTGTCGTCGCTCCTTCCTCAAAGTCGGTTCCCTTCAGAACGGCGTTGCCGCCGAAGCGGCGGCGAAGGTCGGAGACCGTCTTGCGCAGGCGGCGGTGACGCTCGCCGGCGTCGTCGTCGACGAAGAAGTTTTCCTGCCGGAAGGCGGGGCAAAAGATGTCGTCGAAGGAGATATTGACCCGCCGGATCAGTTGTCCCGGAACGGCGATCCTTCGGAACAGATCGAGGGCGGCGGGGATCAGGACGAGGTCGGATTCGCTCGGCGGGTCGATCTTCACGCCGCCGTGAGAGGGTCGGAGTTCCGCGCGCGAGGTGTACCCGATCCAGAGCGAAAGGCGGGGGGTTACGCACCCGCGATCGAGAAGATCCAGCGAAAGCAGGTCGACCATCTCGCGAATGATGATCTCGGTCTCCTCCGCCGTGTAGTCGCGCATCAGCACCTGCCCCGACGTGATGCTGCGCGTCTTGGGCTTGTATTCCTTGATATCGGAGATCAGGGTCGGCTCGCGCCCCCAGGCGTGGTCGATGAGCAGTTCGGCGTCGATCCCGAACGTCTTGTACAGGATCTCTTCGGGAAGGCGGGTGATCCCCTCCATCGTGCGGACGCCGAGTTTTTCGAGCCGCTCCGCCGTTCCCTGCCCGATCCGCCAGAAGTCGGTCAGGGGGGTGTGACGCCAGAGTTTTTCGCGGTAGGTGGTCTCGTTCAGTTCGGCGATGAAGTCGGGCGATTTTTTCGCGAGAATATCCATCGCGATCTTCGCGAGGTAGAGGTTGGTGCCTACCCCCGCCGCCGCCGGGATCCCGGTCCGTTTCCGCACCTCGGAAACAAGAAAACGGGCGAGTTCGAGCGGGGTCATTTTGTAGGTCTTGAGGTATCCCGTCACGTCGATAAACACCTCGTCGACCGAGTAGACGTGGATATCGTCCTTTGAAAACCAGTCGAGATAGACCGAATAAATCCGGGCGGAGTATTCGAGGTAGAGCCGCATCCGGGGGGGCGCGGTAATATAGTCGATGCCGGGCGGGATCTCAAAGACCCGGCAGCGGTTGCGGACCCCGAGCGCCTTCATTCCCGGGGTGACGGCAAGGCAGATCGTGCCGCTCTTTCGCTCGGGGTCGGCGACGACCAGCAGCGCGGTCATAGGATCAAGCCCTCGTTCGACGCACTCGACCGAGGCGAAAAAGGATTTTAAGTCGATGCAGATATAGGCGCGTTCCCCGTCCAAGACGATCCCCCCTTCCCCGGTTTTAAGGTATTTCCCGTTCGATGCGGAACGAACCGTTCCGCGACCGTTCAAATCAAGTTTGACGGAACGATCAGCGCGTCCCCGCCGAGCGGAAGCACGACGTCGGACATACAGAACACGGCGCCCGTCCCGACCGTCCTCCCGGCGCCGCGAAGCACTGAAAACGCCTTTGCCGCGCCTCTGT